>NZ_JAXIOO010000006.1:0-126030 GCF_049311065.1 Arthrobacter sp. 7Tela_A1
CCCCCCGGACGGGCGGCCCGGCGTAGATAGGGAATGGCCGCAGGGGTAATCTCAGACGATGGGCACTTCCCCGGATTCCCGCCAGGAACACCCGGCCGTCGTCGGCGTTGCTCCCGGCCAGGCGCCGCGTGTGGTTTTGCAGGCTGCCCGCTTCGCCGAACGGTTTCAAACCGAGCTGATTTGCGCGCACGTAAACCCTGGTCGCCTCGGCACGGGCGAATCTCCAGACGGCTCCATGGACAGCCCTCCGCTGGATCCTGATTTCGCCGACGAGCGCGAAGTCAAATTCGACTCCGGTCTGGCCTCCGATCCTGCTGGGATTCTCGCTGATTCGAGCGTTCCGTGGCGCAGGCCGGCCATCCCCGGAGACGTCGTTCGGAGAGCACAATGAGCGGCACCCGCGCGGCGTACCTGCGCTGGGGACCGATCGGACTGGTTGCCCTTGGCGGCGCCGCCGGCGCAGCAAGCCGCGAGGGCCTGTCGCTCGTCATCCCGAACCTCGGCGAAGTCCCGATTGCGATCCCGATCATCAACGTGATCGGTGCCTTCCTGCTCGGCTACCTTTACGAGGCCGTCACCCGCCTGGACAAGGCCCGTCCGACCGGCGCGAACCTCAAGCTCCTGCTGGGCACCGGGTTCTGCGGCGGCTTCACCACCTACAGCTCACTGGCTACCGACACCGCCGTGCTTTTCCGCGACGGGCTCCCAGGATCCGCAGTGATTTACGCGCTGGCCACGGTGATTGTGGGCGCCTGCGCCACCTGGGCGGGCATCGCGATCGCGACCGCCGTCAACAACCGTGCCCCTGGCCCGCGCAGGGATGAACAGGAGGATGCGACATGACCCCCGGAATCTTCCTGTTGCTGGCCCTGGCCGGCGGCGTGGGCGCCACTGTTCGGTTTATGCTGGACGGGTTTATCCGTGCCCACTCCAAGACGCAGTTCGCCTGGGCGACGACGATCATCAACGTCTCCGGTTCCCTCGTGCTTGGTTTCCTTACCGGCCTCACCGTCGAGCACTTTGTATCCACCGACGTCAGCATCGTCATCGGTACCGGATTCCTTGGCGGCTATACGACCTTCAGCACGGCGAGCTACGAGACCGTGCAGCTCATTAAAAAGGGCCGCTACGGCGCGTCTTTCATCAGCGGAATCGTCATGCTTCTGCTCTCCGTCGCCGCTGCCGTGGCCGGCCTTTGGATCGGTGTTTCGCTCTAGCTGATTTCCATCTGCGTGGATGCAGCCGGACGACCCGCCGCTAGGGACGCTTAGCCGCGGGAATGTAGTGGGCGATTATCAGGAACACCCAGGTGGTGAGGATGTAAGGCCAGGTGTAGGTGGGCGCGGCTATGTCGTGCATCAGCAGGGTGACCAACGCTGTCACGGCGGTTCCAATGATCGCGAGCACCCATGAGATAGCGCTGCTGCGCAGGAACACGACGGCCAGTGCGATTGCAGTCAGCACGCCGGAGTAGCCGGCCAGGCCGTTGGCCGTTTCGGTAAGGGCTTCACCGAGAGCCAGGGCGCACAGGCTCCCCACCACGCTGCCGAGCAGGCCGGCCAGGCCAACCTTCCAGCTCGCCACGAACAGGCCCAGCAGAATGAGCGCTCCGGACCATTCGTTGTTGATGAGTACTACCTCGGACACGTTCGTCAGCAGCGAGCGGACGAAGGCCAGCGGCGCCGAATCGATGGTGTCCGATGATGCCGCGCTCACATGCAGCGGCTCCGTGCTGAACAGGATGATCGTTGCCACGATGCAGAACGGAGCCGTGGTCGAGGGCAGCCCGTAGATCCTCAGCGGCGTCTTTGTGAACAGTGCGTTCACCAGCCAGATGACCGGGGCACAGAGTATGCCGCCGGCCAGTGCGATTGGATACGCCTCCCATGGGGCGCCGATAGTCGCATAGGTCGCTGCTCCGACCAGGGCGCCGCAGAAACCCTGCATGCCCGCCGTGACTGAGGAGGAATCAGCTCCGATCAGACGGCCGGTCACTGTGTTCCCTGCGGCACCGATGAGGACCAGCAAGGCCATGCGCCAGTCTGCGACGGCAAAAGCGGCCAGTATCAGCAGCGCTGTGAGGACGTTGCTCTGGAAAAAGATCTGCGAGAGCCCCTGGCACCAGCCAGTCAGCCAGCCGGAGCCTGAGATGGCGGGACTTTGCGCCGCCGCACCGGTGTTGCTCATGCTCTTTCCTCCTCTGCCGAGTTCCCCTGGGGCCTGTCAGCCGAGGCTGGACCGGGACTGCCCCGTCCGTTCGGCATGGCCCACCGCTCCTCCACCTTGCCGAACCTCCAGTAGGCAGTGGAGATGAGCCAGACCAGAATGAGCGTGCCCACGATGATGTAGCCCAGGTTCTCCAGGTCAAGGCTCGCTACCCAACCGGTGAGCGGGTCGCGCAGCCCGAGCTTCTCATTCAGCAGGCCGACTAACTCGATTCCCCCGATCATGACGGCGATCATCACCGAGAGTCCGGTGATGGTGAGGTTGTAGTAGACCTTCCTGATGGCATTGATGCTCGCCCAGCCGTAGGCACGTACCATGGCCGCGGAGTCGAGTGTGTCGAAGAGGCTCATGCCGGCGGCGAAAATCAGCGGCAGGCAGAGAATGGCGTACCACGGCAGCCCGGTTGCCGCTCCTGTTCCGGCCAGCACCAGCAGCGCGATTTCGCTGGCGGTGTCGAATCCCAGCCCGAACAGGAACCCGACAAGGTACATCTTTGCCGGCCGGTCGATGGTGCGCATCAGCGGCCGCAGGACTCGGGTAATCATGCCGCGGCCCTGCAGATGGCGCTCCAATTCCAGCTCGTCGAGTTCCCCGTTGCGCGATGCCCGCCAGACCTTGAGGATCCCCATGAACGCGACGGCGTTGATGAGCCCGATCACCAGGAGGAAGACGCCGGAGACAACTGTGCCGAACACGCCGAGGGCGCTGCGTACACCGTTGCCGTCATCGCTCAGTCCCACTGCCCAGCTCACGCCCAGCGCCAGCAGGGCGGCCATCAGGAAGACGATGGTGGAGTGCCCCAGGGAGAAGAACAGGCCGACGCCGGCGGCCGGGCGGCGCAGGTCGACCAGCTTGCGGGTGGTGTTGTCGATGGCCGCGATGTGGTCGGCGTCGAAGGCATGCCGTACGCCGAGCACGTAGGCCACCAGGGCAAGGCCCACCCCAAAGACGGATGAACCCAGCTGCAGGTGCAGCGGCTCCACCAGGAAGAAGAAGAGACCGAAGCCCGCGACGTGAAGTGCGATGACCGGAAGGAAGGCCAGAGTCACCTGCGCCCGGTACGAGCGCTGCTGCGGTGCGGCTTCCGCCAGCACGTTCGAGTGTTTGCGCACGGTCGCAACTTTCCTAGATTTTCCGAATCACAGGTGCCCGGTTCCCGGTCAGCAGCTCATGCACGGCAGCTGCCGCGGCCGTGTTCGCTGCCGCCACAGCCACGGTGTCGTTGCCCACCAGCCGCATCCAGACGCCTGCGTCACCAGGCAGCGTACTGACTCCGAAGATCAGGTCACCGCCGCTTTCACTGACCGCCTGGCCCACAGTCTCGGCCAGCTGCGCCGCCGGAACCAGGGGAGTGAAGACGTAGAGCATTGCCAGCACGTCGTGGCCGGCGAGTACGCCGAGCCCATTGACCCCTCCCGCTTCGCCCGCGCCCGTACCGTCCTTGGGGCAGAGCCGTACCCGGTCCAGGGCCACCAGCCTGCCGTCCGGGCGCCGCACCTCGAGATCGGAGGCGTACACGTCGTAGGCATGACGCTCACCGCGGGCGAGCCGGCCGGCGTACACGGTTTCACCCAGCAGCAGTGTCGCCGACTCATCGAGCACCACCGAAGTCTGCTGGTAGAAGCGTGAATCGGCAAAGGGCACAACGGGGTCGGGCAGATACTCCACATAGGCGTCTTCACCGGCGTCGACGTTCATGAGCGCAGTGGCATAGCCGTGGTCCATGCGGTACACGCGGGTATGCGCCTGGGTGGTGACGTGCGCTGATGTTCCGGGACCGAAACGCAGGTCGGTGCGCTGGCGGTCGCCCTGGAGGATGCCTCCGCCTGACGACATGAGGTAGGTGTAGGGCAGGTCGGGGCGCAGCAGGTTGAAGTACAGCGGCTTCATGATCTGCAGCGGTGACTTCTGGTAATGCTGCACCAGCTCGGTGCGGCCGCGGTTGCGGTCGAAGCCAAGCTGCAGGACGCCCACTTTTCCCGGACTGCCGACGGGCAGGCCGGTCGGCGCGCCGGCATGCCGCAGGACTTCCTCCGGAACCCGGAGCGGCTCGTAGTACGACGGTTCGAGCCGGTAGCCGCCGGTGCTCGGCGACCGCCCTCCGGTCCGTGGTTCGGGCGGCGGGGGATCGGAACTCAGCGGAACCGGTGAAGCGCTTCGCGGATCCGCAGCATTGACCGTCATCCGATGAGCTCGGTCTTGGCGCCGTTCCACTGCGACATGATCTGCTGATGGAGTTCGTCCACCCCATGTCCTGTGAGGGAGTTCGTCAGCACTACCGGTCTGCCTTCACGCACCCGGTGGGCATCGCTTTCCATCACCTCAAGGTTCGTGCGCACGTACTGTGCAATGTCGATCTTGTTGATCACCAGAATGTCACTGTCGGTGATTCCCGGACCCCGCTTGCGGGGCATCTTCTCACCTTCCGCAGTGTCCAGCACAAACACGAAGACGTCCGCCAGGGCCGGTGAAAAGGTGAGGGTCAGATTGTCTCCGCCCGACTCGTAGATGAGGGTGTCGATCTCGGGAAACCGGTCCAGCATCTCCGCACCGGCAGCCAGATTCATGGTCGGGTCATCACGTACTGCCGTATGCGGGCAGGAACCGGTCTCCACCCCGACTACCCGCTCGGGGTCAAGGATGCCGTCCAGTTCCCGGCGGACGTGGTGGGCATCCTCTTGCGTATAGATGTCGTTGGTGATGACGCCGGGGGTCCGTCCGGCCGCGATGAGCCGGGGAACGAGGGCCTCCGTCAGTGCAGTTTTGCCGCTGCCTACGGGTCCGCCGATTCCGATCCTCAGCACGTTCTCGCTCATATCTTCCTCTTTCCAAAAAGTACGTTCCGTCTCTGGTGGCCGCGCATCCGCCCGGTGCGCGCTTCGTGTTGCCGTCCTAGCTGGCGAAGAGCCGTGCCTCCGCTTTCTCATGCCGCGCGGACATAACATCTGCCATCGGTGCGCAGCCGCCGAGGTCGGCCAGGTCCCGTTCCAGGGCGGCGTCGGTCGCCTGCTCGATCACGCCGGCCGTTTCCAGGAGGACAGCCTGGGCATGACGGTGGTCCGTCAGCCGCAGCCGGAGCGCGGCACCGACGAAGCTGGCCGAAAAGGCGAACAGGTCCGATGCCACGGCCTGCCGGGTCTGGACCCCGGCAGCCGCATACATCACTGCCGTCACGACCGGCTGGCAGCCCGGCGTGGCCCGGCTGCGCACCCGTTCGCCGTAGCGGGCCAGCAGCGGCCAGTCCATCAGCTCGGCACCCAGGTCGATCAGCTGGTGCCCGCTGCGCACGGATGCCTTGCGCATTTCCGCGTTCAGCTTGGAAGCGAAGAGGAGCTGGTCGATTTCCTGCACCAGTTCCACGTCGCCGTCGGACGCTGCGCGGTGAGCTGCGGCGAGAGCAGTTGCGTCCCCCGGTCCGACCGAGTGCAGCAGCAGCCCGGCCAGCAGCGGCTGCACGTCGCTGCGCGAGACGAGCCGTGCCTGGCTGTAGCCTTCCAGTCCGTGCGACATCGTGTAGAAGCCGCTGGGGAAGGCAGAATCTGCGAACTGCAGGCTGGTGAGCAGTTGGGGGATATCCGACATGCGCCGCCCCTAAGCCAGGAAGAACAGCTGGGTCAGCGGCAGGGACTGTGCCGGAGATATGGAGGCCAGTGTGCCGTTGTACGTCACGTCGTAGGTCTCCGGGTCCACCGTGATGTCAGGCGTGGCATTGTTGCGGACCATGTGTTCCTTGCCGATGCCGCGGCAGCGGTGTACCGGGAAGACCTGGCTCTCCAGCCCGAGTTGTTCCGGCACCCCCTTGTCGATGGCTGCCTGGGACATGAAGGTGGCCCGGGTGCTCTGCAGAGCCCGGCCCTGCGCGCCGAACATGGGACGGTAGAACACCGGCTGCGGGGTGGGCAGGGATGCGTTCGGATCTCCCATCAGCGCCCAGTTGATCAGCCCGCCCTTGACGATCAGCCGCGGCTTGGCCGCAAAGGACTGGATCGGCCAGAGGACGATGTCCGCCATCTTCCCGGCTTCCAGCGAACCGATGTAGTCAGACACACCCTGGGTAATGGCTGGGTTGATGGTGATCTTCGCCAGGTAGCGCAGCACCCGGAAGTTGTCGTTGTCCGGGCTGTCCTCCGGCAGCTTGCCGCGCTGGTCCTTGCAGTGATGGGCGATCTGGAAGGTCCGCATAAAGGACTCACCGATCCGCCCCATGGCCTGGGAATCGGAGGACACCATCGAGATGATGCCTTCGTCGTGGAAAACGGTCTCGGCCGAGATCGTCTCGGCCCGTACACGGGAGTCGGCGAAGGCCACGTCTTCGGGGATGTCGTGGGAGAGGTGGTGGCAGACCATCACCATGTCGAGGAGCTCGTCCACCGAGTTGGCGGTGTAGGGCAGGGTCGGGTTGGTGGATGAGGGGAGCACGTTGGGGTGGCCTGCCACCTTGATGATGTCCGGTGCGTGCCCGCCGCCGGCGCCCTCGGTGTGGAAGGTGTGGATGGTACGGCCGTCGATCGCGTCGAGCGTGTTTTCCACGTAACCGGCCTCGTTGAGGCTGTCGGTGTGCACCGAGATCTGGATATCGTAATCGTCCGCCACGGTGAGCGCCATGCTCAGGGCAGCGGGCGTTGCACCGAAGTCTTCGTGGACCTTGAGGCCCGCGGCGCCGCCCTCGATCTGCTCGATCAGGGCTTCCGGCAGCGATCCGTTCCCCTTGCCGAGTACGCCCATATTGACCGGCATGCCCTCGATTGACTGGAGCATCCTGCCGAGGTTCCATACACCGGGAGTAGTGGTGACGCCGTTGGTGCCGTCGGTCGGCCCCGTTCCGCCTCCAAAAAGGGTGGTGATGCCGTTGGACAGGGCAGCCAGGGCCTGCTCGGGGGAGATGTAGTGCACGTGGGAGTCGATGCCGCCGGCAGTGGCAATGAAGTGTTCGCCGGCCAGCAGTTCGGTGCCCGGTCCAACGACAAGACGGGGATCGACGCCGCTTTGGGTGTGCGGGTTCCCGGACTTGCCGACCCCGGCGATCTTGCCGTCGCGAATGCCGATGTCGCCTTTAACGACGCCGAGAATGGGGTCCAGGATGATGGCGTTGGTGATGACCAGATCCAGGACTCCTTCAGCGGAAGTCGCCTGGGGGTCGGCGGCCATGCCGTCGCGGGCGGTCTTGCCGCCGCCGTAGACAACTTCGTCACCGTAGTGGCCCTCGTTGAAGTCCTTCTCGATCTCGATCACCAGATTGGTGTCGGCCAGGCGGACCCGGTCGCCGGTGGTTGGACCGAAGAGGTCTGTGTACTGTTTACGCGAAATTTTCGCCATCACTTCTTCCCCTCGTTTGCGGAGCCGGCCTTCGCCGTGCCGCCCTGGTTGTTCGCAGTGGGTTTGGCGCTCGGCTTGCCGTCCTGGAACCCGAGTTCCCTCATCCGTGCCATGGCACGGATCTTGGTGTCAGCGGCGTCGAGCCCTCCGTCGACGAGGTTGTTGAAACCGATTACTCGCCGGCCGCCGGCATAGGCGGTGAGGGTCACCTCCCGGGTGTCGCCGGCCTCAATACGCACTCCGGTGCCTGCAGGCAGGTCCAGGTGCATGCCGTATGCGAGTTCGCGTTCGAACAGCAGGGCCTTGTTGGTTTCGAAAAAGTGGAAGTGGGAGCCGATCTGCACGGCACGGTCTCCCGTATTGCTGACCAGCAGGGTGACGCTTGGCCGGCCTGCGTTGATCTCAATGTCCTCTTGCTTGTGGTCGTAGGTGGGGCTGCCCATCATGATGTGTCCTTCCCTAGCGCGCAGGGCGCTGCAAGTGGTTGTGCGGCGGGGGCCCGGTCAATTCCAACCGACCGGGGCGGGATGGCTGTGCGGATGGCCGGCAGCCATCCCGGAGCCATGCGGATGGGAGTGCCCGCCCGACTCCTCAAAGGCGTGCGAGTGGGCGTAACCGTGGCCGTGGTCGGCCTGGAGGCCCGCTTCCACTCCGGTCCGGCCGTGGCTCAGGGCGTGCAGGGTGTCGCGGACACGCTCACCAATGATTCTGAGCACCGCCTTTTCGCTCATGAGCGGGCCGTAAAACTCGACGCCGGAAAAATCTCCGGTGCCGTAAGGCACCGGATCCGAGTACACGGTTGGCGCCCGGCGGAAACCGGCCGGAACCACGTAGGTGTGGGTGCTGCCGAGCAGCCGGAGCCGCTGAACAGCCTCCTGAAGCGCTTCGACGCTGCCGACCGCCGCCGCCTCAACGGGAATGCCTGCTCCATGCGTGCGGACCAGGTGGGAGATGCGGTAGAGGTCGGCGTCGTCGAAGGGATTGGCGGCATCGGCGGTGATCAGCACTGCGGCGCCCGGGTCCCGCCGCCGCACTTCGGTGGCGGCAGTTCGCAGCCAGGCCGTGAGATGGTCGGGGGTTCCGAACGGATCGGACAGTGCCAGCTGCGGCGCAGGGCCTCCGGTGCCGGCTGCCGCTGCGAGCCAGCGAAGTGTCTTCGCCGTGTCGGCAATGAGAGTGGGGTTGCGGCCAAACGTCATCGGAAGCACTGCTACGGGCTGGGGGCCGGAAGCGGAAACGTCCCTGTCCGGGGCGAGGAGCTGCGTGAGCAGATTGTGGAGGGGCCGGCCGGCCGGGCTGACGAAGACACCTGGCATCAGGTCCGGCACGAAGGAAAGATCCACGCCGTTCCCGCTCTCGTGTCCTCCGACCAGCACCACCGCCGCGCCCGGCTCCGGGCGCTGCGTCAACTCACACCCCGATGGGATCGTGGCAGGAGACGAGCTTGCTGCCGTCGACGAAGGTCGCTTCGATCTGCAGCAGGGGCAGCCGCTCACGGACGCCGTCCATGCATTGGCTCTCAGAGACGATGGTTTTGCCGAGTTCCATCACCTCTGCCACGGTCCGGCCGTCCCGGGCACCTTCAAGGATGGCCTCGCAGATCAGGGCTGTGGCCTCGCTGACGTTGAGTTTGGTTCCCCGGTCGCGTCGTTTGCGGGCCAGATCGGCCACTTGGTACACATAGAGTTTGTCGATTTCTTTGGGCGTGAGGTTCATGTCTTCACCTTCAGAACACAGTTGCGGCTGTCTCGAAACCGCTCCCTTGGCTCGCCGCCAAGCTCGCTTGCTAGCGAGACTACGCGCGCCCGGTGGCCACCAAAACCCTCAAGGACCTCTCCCGGGCGGAAGAGGTCCTTTTCGTCTTGGGCTGCGGCCGGGAGAGTGTTGGACTAGGCCTCCAGCGACGCGTCCATGGTGATGCTGATGCCGGCCAGGGCCTGCGAGACGGGGCACCCGGTCTTGGCAGATTCTGCGATGTCCGTGAATTCCTCCGCTGTCAGGCCGGGGACAGCGGCGGAAACCGTAAGGTGGCTGCCCGTGATCCCGGTTCCGGGAACGAAGGTGACCTCGGCGGAAGCATGGATGCGTTCAGCGGTCTTGCCGGCCTCGGCCAGTGCGTTGCTGAAGGCCATGGAGAAGCAGGCGGAATGGGCCGCGGCAATCAGTTCTTCCGGACTGGTGCGCCCGTCGGCGTCCTCAGCGCGCGCCTTCCAGGTGACATCGAACGTACCGAGATGGGAGGAGTCGAGCGTGACTTCCCCTCTTCCATGGAAGAGGTCCCCGTTCCAGACGGTATGGGCTGAGCGGACAGTAGCCATGAGTGCTCCTTCGAGGGGGTGGGCCGGTGCCGGTGTCCCCGGCTGCGGCCCATCCTTGCAGGTCGGTCGGGCCAGGACCAGACCCCTGGACTGGTCCTGGGCGGGCCTGGAGAGCAGACAAAAAAGTACCTCCCCTCGACAGGTCGAGGAGAGGTACCGGAAAACTGCGGGTTCAAGCAGGGAAACCTGTTGTTACCACATGGTGGCGAGGGCGACGTTCACAACGGTCAGGATGCCGACGCCGTTGGCCAGGCCGCCCGGGACGGGCTGGTCCTTCTTGTACTTGCGCTGGCCAATGAACGCCATGACGGCAATAGCCAGGGTAATGGCAAGCTTGATGCCGACCTTCAGGTGGTTAACGTCGCCGTCGCCCATCTCATTCATGCCGACCAGCAGGAGGCCGGTGACCAGCTGCAGCAGTGCCGCGTGGAACTGGCCGGGCATGACGGTCGGGTTCTTGATCCTGGCGGCCCAGATGCCGACGATCAGGCCTGCGCCAAGGATGTGGAGGAAAACGAGGAAGCTATGAAGGAAGTCCATGCCTTCGATGTTACCGACACTATGTCAGTGGATAACAATTAAACGGTAACTATTCTACAACGAGTAGAAAATCGCAGGCCAGATGGCTTAAACGACGGTGGGCGCCCCCGCGGGGGCGCCCCCCCCGAATCTGGAGCTAGAGGCCCAGATCGGCCTCGAAGTTGCCTTCTTCCAACCGTGCCCGCAGCGTCTGCAGGAATCGGCCGGCGTCGGCGCCGTCCACCAGTCGGTGATCGTAGGTGAGGGAGAGGTACATCATCGAACGGATGGCGATGGTGTCATTGCCGTCCTCATCGGTGCGTACCACTGCGCGCTTCACGATGGCGCCCGTGCCCAGGATTCCGACCTGGGGCTGGTTGATGATCGGCGTGTCGAAGAGCGCTCCGACGCTGCCGATGTTGGTGATCGTGAAGGTACCGCCGGACAGTTCGTCCGGGCCGATCTTCCCGCTGCGGGTCCGGGCACCGACGTCGGCAATGCGCTTGGCCAGGCCGGCGATGTTCAGGTCGCCGGCGTCATTGATGACGGGAACCAGCAGGCCCTTTTCGGTGTCCACCGCGATCGCCAGGTGCTCGGCGTCGTGGTACGTGATTTCCTGGCTCTCGGAGTCGTACGACGCGTTGAGCTTCGGGTGCTGCTTCAACGCCTCGACGACAGCCTTGGCGATGAACGGCAGGAACGTGAGGTTCGCACCGTTCTGCTCCTTGAAGCCTGCCTTGGCCTGCTGGCGGAGGGCTGCGATGCGCGTCATGTCGACTTCGTGGACCTGAGTCAGCTGGGCCGACGATTCCAGGGACTCCACCATGCGGCGTGCAATCGTCTGGCGGATCCGCGGTGCCTTGACCGTGGTGCCCCGCAGCTTGGCGCTTTCCTCGCTGATCTTGGCCGGTGCGGCCTTCTCGGAGGAAGCAGCCGGGGCTGCAGGAGTCTCGGCTTTCTTGGACTCAGCCGCGGCGAGCACATCCTGCTTGCGGATGCGGCCTGCTACGCCGGTGCCCTTCACCGTGGAGAGGTCAACGCCGTGTTCGTTAGCCAGCTTGCGGACCAGCGGCGTGACGTAGGTTCCCTCGGAGGCAGGCTCCTCAGCCTTGGGAGCTTCCTGCTTGGGAGCTTCCTGCTTCGGAGCTTCCTGCTTCGGAGCCTCCTGCTTGGGAGCTTCTTCCTTCTTCGGTTCGGCGACGGGCGCGTCGCGCTCAGTCGAAGGAGCAGCTGCAACCGGTTCCGCTTCCTTGGGCTCGGCCTTGGCCGGAGCGGCGGACCCCGAGCCGATGACGGCCAGGACGGAGCCGACCTCGGCCGTCTCGTCCTCGTTGACCTTGATCTCGAGCAGCTTGCCTGCAACCGGGGACGGGATCTCAGTGTCGACCTTGTCGGTGGAGACCTCCAGCAGGGGTTCGTCCACGGCAACCTCGTCGCCTACCGACTTCAGCCAGCGGGTCACGGTGCCTTCCGTGACGCTTTCGCCCAGGGCGGGCAGCGTGACGTCGGTGCTGTCACCGGAGCCGGAATCAGCCGAGCCGGAATCCTGTGCAGGTGCAGCTTCCTCGGCAGGTGCCTCTTCAGCCGGGGCTTCCTGCGCAGGTTCTTCTTCCTGAGCAGGGGCTTCCTCCGCGGCAGCCGGTGCGTCGGAAGAGCCGGAAGATGCGCCGGAGCCGTCACCGATGCGGACGAGGGCTTCCCCGACCTCCGCGGTCTCGTCTTCGGCGACGAGGATTTCCTCGATCACGCCGGCCACGGGAGACGGGATTTCAGTGTCGACCTTGTCGGTGGACACCTCCAGCAGGGGTTCGTCGACGGCGACGGTATCGCCCACCTGCTTCAGCCAGCGGGTAACGGTGCCTTCGGTGACGCTCTCACCAAGGGCCGGTAAGTTCACGGTTTCAGACATATTGTCCCCGTTTCTCCTTGTTAGTTCTTTGACCAGCCGTACCGCTGGTGCTGGTTGGTTTGAAGCCTAGTGCACCCGGCGGCCAGGCTGCCGGGTGCACCAGGAAAATTCACCGGGATGTGCCTTAGCCGTGCAGCGGCTTGCCGGCGAGGGCCATAGCGGCCTCACCGATGGCTTCGTTCTGTGTGGGGTGTGCGTGGAGCAGGCCCGCGAGGTCCTCCGGGTAGGCTTCCCAGTTCACGATCAGCTGTGCTTCGCCGATCTGCTCGCCGATGCGGCCGCCGATCATGTGGACACCGATGATGGGGCCGTCCTTCTCGCGCACCATCTTGATCAGCCCGGAGCTGCCCAGGATGGAGGTCTTGCCGTTGCCGGCCAGGTTGTATTCCTGGACCTGGACATTCTCGGCACCGAGCTTTTCCTTGGCCTTGGCTTCGGTCAGGCCCACAGAGGCGATTTCCGGTTCGCAGTAGGTGACCTTCGGGATGTTGACGTCCTCGACGACTACCGGCTTCAGGCCGGCGATTTCCTCGGCGACGAAGATGCCCTGCTGGAAGCCCCGGTGGGCCAGCTGCAGGCCGGGGACGATGTCGCCCACGGCGTAGACGTTGCCAACACCGGTGTGCAGGCGCTCGTTGGTGATAACGAAGCCGCGGTCCATGGTCAGGCCCGCTTCTTCGTAGCCGAGGTTGGCCGTGACCGGACCGCGGCCGACGGCGACGAGCAGCAGCTCGGCCTCGAAGGTCTTGCCGTCCGCCAGGGTGACGACGACGCCGTCGTCATTCTGCTCTACCTTCTCGAAGAAGATGCCGGTGCTGAACTTGATGCCGCGCTTCTTGTAAGCGCGCTCAAGGTTCTTGATGATGGCCGCATCTTCGTTGGGAACCAGCGAAGGCAGGCCCTCAACGATCGTGACGTCCACGCCGAAGGAGTTCCAGACCGAAGCGAACTCGACGCCGATGACGCCGCCGCCGAGGATGACCGCGCTCTTGGGAACGTAGTCCAGGGTCAGCGCCTGGTCCGAGGTGATGACGCGTCCGCCGATTTCCAGTCCGGGAAGGGAGCGGGAGTAGGAGCCGGTAGCCAGGATGATGTTGGAACCGGTGTAGGTCTCGCCGTTGACCTCGATGGTCTTCTCACTGGTGAGACGGCCCTCACCCTCGATGACGGTGATGCCCTTGGACTTGATCAGGCCCTGCAGGCCGCGGAACTTGCCCGCAATGATGTTGTCCTTGTAGGAGTTGACGGCGTCCATGTCGACCGAGTCGAACGTGGCGTTGATGCCGTACTTCGCTGCCGTCTTGGCGTTTTCTGCGATTTCGGCCGAGTGCAGGAGCGCTTTGGTGGGGATGCAGCCGTTGTGCAGGCAGGTGCCGCCCAGCTTCGCCTTCTCAATCAGGCCAACGGAAAAACCCAGTTCCACGGAACGAAGGGCGGCGGCGTACCCGCCGCTGCCTCCGCCGAGAATCAGGATGTCGAACTCTTGCGCAGTTGCCGTATCGGCCACGTGGACGCTCCCTCGCGTAATCGGTGTATGACGCGCAGGACGCGTCGGTTGAGTGATTTGGGCGGTAGTGATCAGGTCTCACACTATCGTCAGCGTTTGCCTGCATCCACTCGGAGCAGGATGGCGCCGGACGAATGTAATGAGAAACACGTGCAAAAACTGCCCCCGAAGTTGCACGCAGAATATGGGGCAGTGCTATGCCGTGCGGGCAAGTACGTCCTCGGCGTAGGAAACGAGGGTGCGTACTGCCACGCCCGTTCCTTCCTTTGGCGTGTAACCGTACGGCTTGCCCTCGTTGAACGCGGGGCCGGCAATGTCCAGGTGTGCCCACGGAATCTTGACGCCGTCGACTTCCCCGACGAATTCGCGAAGAAAGACTGCCGCCGTCATCATGCCGCCGAAGCGTTCGCCGATGTTTGCGATGTCGGCGGTAGCCGAGTCCAGGCTGGCCCGCAGTTCCTCAGGCAGCGGCATGGGCCAGAAGAGTTCGCCGGCGCGGTCTGCGGCAGCCTTGACGGCATCGCGGACGCCGTCCTCTCCCATCACCGCGGAAACCCTGTTGCCCAGGGCGACCATCTGGGCCCCGGTCAGCGTGGCGACGTCGATGAGCACGTCCGGGGACTCCTCGCTGGCCACGGCCAGGCCGTCCGCCATGACGAGCCGGCCTTCAGCATCGGTGTTCAGGACTTCAACCGTGCGGCCGCCGTAGGTGGTCATCACGTCGGACGGGCGCTGGGCAGTGCCGGAGGGCATGTTTTCGGCGAGGCAGAGCCATGAGGTCACCTTCACCGGAAGGCCGAGTTCGGCAATGGCCAGGAGGGCGTTAAGCACGACGGCGGCACCGCCCATGTCCGATTTCATGGCCTGCATGCCAGCAGCGGGCTTCAGTGACAGTCCACCGGAATCAAAGGTGATGCCCTTGCCGACCAGGGCCAGCTTCGCCTTGGCCCGGGCGGGGGAGTATTCGAGCTTGACCAGGCGGGGCGGGCGGGAAGAGCCCTTTCCGACGCCGAGGATGCCGCCGAAACCTTCGCGTTCAAGCTTCTTTTCGTCCCATACCGTGACCTTGACCGGAAGGGTGCGCGCGGCCTCACGGGCGGCGGCGGCGAAGGTTTCCGGGTACAGGTGGCTGGGTGGCTGGTTGACCAGTGAACGCGTGCTGTTGACGGCGCGGCCCAGGACACGGGCGCGTTCCAGGGCCGGCTTCAGTGCGGGCTCAGCCGCAGCGGCGGTTACGACAGTAATCGAGGAGACCGGCGCGGGCGTTTTGGATGCGTGGGAGCTGCGGTGTTCCGTGAAGCTGTAGGCGCCCAGCAGGGCGCCTTCCGCAACGGCCGCTGCGTCGGCCACGGTGGCCGCGGGCAGTGCCAGGGCAACAGTGGCCGTGCCGGCGAGCTGGCGCACAGCGGAACCTGCCGTTCGCCGCAGAGCCTCGGTGCTCAGCGGTTCACCGGCGGACACCTGTCCCAGTCCTGCCAGGACCAGCATCTCGGCGTCGAGTTCAGGCAGGCCGGGCAGCCGCACCACCTGGTCGGCGGCGCCGGTCACGCCCAGCAGCCCGAAGGAGCCGGCAACCGCCGAGGAAGTCTTTGGTGAGAAGGGGCTGTCAACGAGCACAGGGCCGTCCGGAGTCTGCCCGACTCCAACGACCAGGGCCTGTGCCGCAACTTTGCGCACATCCCGGGAAAGTACCTGCAGGTCCGGCTCACTGGCTTTGCTCACGAAGCTTCATCCTCTTCTGTGGTGTGTTTGCTGCTGCGTTGCTTTACCGATCGTAGTCTCTTAGCCCCGCTGCCCGCCGCCACCCTCCGTGTCTGCGGAATGAAATGGGTCCGTGCCTGCGTTTACGCTTGAGTAAGGATTGACAACACAGCGCTGTCCCGGCAGTGCACCCCGCCGACCAACGGGACGAGTTGCAGGAAGGTAAGAACATGCTTGATCCACTGACCCTGTTTAACCTGAACCCGGAACTGGCGGCCTCCGATGACGTGCGCGGGCTGAAGATGATTGCGGGGTTCACCGGCTTCGGGGAAGCCGGGCACGTCGTCTCCCAGGTGCGCGACGAACTGTTTGAAAGCCTGGACCATGACCTCGTGGCCACGTTCGACGCTGACCAGCTCATTGATTACCGGTCGCGCCGGCCGTCGCTGACGTTCGTCGAAGACCACTTCAGCGGCTACGAGGCACCCCGGATTGAACTGCACCGTTTCCATGACGGGCTGGGCGAGCCGTTCCTCTTCCTGACCGGCTTTGAGCCCGATTTCCAGTGGGAACGTTTCACAGCGGCCGTGCTTTCCCTCGTGAAGTCCCTCGACGTATCGCTCGTGGCTTGGATGCACTCCATTCCCATGCCTGTTCCGCACACGCGCCCGGTTGGCGTCACGGCCCACGGAAACCGGCCGGACCTGATTGAGGGAATCAGCTCCTGGAAGCCGACGGCGCAGATCCAGGCTGCCGTGGGGCATCTTCTGGAACTGCGGCTGACGGAGGCCGGAGTCGACGTCGTAGGCCACGTGGTGCACGTTCCCCACTATCTTTCCGACGCGGAGTTCCCGCCCGCCGCTGTAGCGGCACTGGAATACCTCGGTGCGGCGGCTAATCTGGTGCTGCCCACCGACCGGCTGCGCGAGGCCGGCCGTGAAGTGGAGAAGCAAATCGCCGAACAGATCGAAGCATCGGCCGAGGTCCGGGGTGTTGTTGCCACACTGGAGAGCCGCTACGACGAGTACACCGGCAGCACGTCCCGCCGGTCGCTTCTGGTGAAGGACAACGATGAGCTGCCCGACGCCGAGGAGCTCGGGGCAGCAGTCGAGGCCTATCTTGCCAGCCCACGGGCAGAAGATGAGACGGAGGCCCTGCTTGAAGGACTCGGCAGCCAGGATGCCGCGGGGACAGAAAAACTGCAGCCGGAGGACGAGGACACTGTTGAACCGAATGGCCCCACACCGCTTCCCGGCTCCGGTGACGAGTCCGGACCGGATACCGGCAGGCGCGGTCCCGCCGCAGAGTAGCGGGACCGGTACCGCTGACCGGTGCCGGGCATGAAGCACCGCGGGGCGTGGCTTGTCTGGGGTGCCGGTGTCTTCGCCTACATGGTGGCCGTCACCCAGCGGACTGCTTTCGGCGTTGCCGGCGTCGAAGCGACTGACCGTTTCGAGGCAACGGCTTCGGTCCTCTCCGTCTTTACCGTCGTCCAGCTGCTGGTCTACGCCGGTCTGCAGATCCCGGTGGGCATGCTGGTGGACCGCTTCGGGCCACGCCTGCTGATTACCGGCGGTGCAGCCCTGATGTGCGCCGGCCAGTTCCAGCTGGCGGTTGCCGACTCCGTCGGGGCAGGAATCGCCGGACGCTCCCTGGTGGGTGCGGGCGACGCCCTGACCTTCATTTCCGTACTCAGGCTGCTTCCCGCCTGGTTCCCGCCGGCACGGGTCCCCGTGCTGACCCAGTGGACGGGCATTATTGGACAGCTTGGCCAGATTGCCAGCGCCATCCCGTTCGCCTTCCTGCTCCGAAACCTCGGCTGGAACACCGCTTTTACCGGTGCAGCGGCCCTTTCCGTGCTGGCGCTGGTCCTCGCTTTTGCCCTGATCCGCAACCAGCCCAGTGGCTACCGCCCCTCCACAGCCGCAGAGCGGGGCCCGGAGTCCAGCCTCGCCGCGGCCTGGCGGCAGCCTGGAACGCGTCTGGGACTGTGGACGCACTTCACCATCCAGTTCCCCGGCACCGTGTTCGTGCTGATGTGGGGTTACCCCTACCTCGTCAGCGGTGAACAGGTCTCCGCGCCTACGGCGTCCTTCCTGATGACGTTCTTCGTGACGGTGGCAATCCTGTGCGGTCCCTGGCTGGGCGCATGGGTCGGCAGGCATCCGCTGCGCCGGTCCACCATGGTGCTGCTGATCGCCGGCGCCATGGCAACGGCCTGGCTGACAGTGATGCTCTGGCCCGGTCCGGCACCCATCTGGCTGCTGCTGCTCCTGGTTTCAGTGCTGGCCATCGGCGGGCCGGGATCCATGATCGGGTTCGACTTCGCCCGGACCTTCAATCCGGCCAGCCGGCTGGGAACGGCAACGGGGATCGTCAACATCGGCGGATTCGCTGCCTCCCTGGTCTCGATGTACCTGATAGGCCTGGTCCTGGACCTGCTCTACGCCGGGGGATTCTCCAACGGCAACCTATACGAGCTGGGGTCCTTCCGCATCGCGCTGGCCGTCCAGTTCGCCGTCATGCTGGTCGGAATTGCCGGAATCTTCCGGACCCGCCGCATCATCCGATCCCGTATGGCCAGCGAGGGACTGGATCTTCCGCCCTTGCGGGAAGCCTTGGCGCGTGAACGGCAGCGCCGCCGCAGCCAGCGCCGGAGCGGACAGGAAGGCACACCGGGGGAGGCGGAGGAATAGGGACCGGCCCTCCACAGGTGGCTGCCGGAGCTGTGCCAAGCACGCGCTCGTCCCCACGCCCAGGGCTTCGCGGGACGCCACTCAGCGGTGCAGCAACAGTACTCCCATGAATGAATTCGCCGAGCAACGGCCCTCACGCAACGGAACATCGGCCGAGGCCGAAAACGCCGTGCTGAAAGTTGGGTCGCCGGCAGACATACTCGCATTTGTCCCGCACTGTCTGGGTTTTGTCCCGCAGGAATCGCTGGTCCTCCTTGCGCTGAGAGGCCCAAGGCTGGGAGCCACGCTGAGGCTCGACCTGCCCAGTGCCGGAACAATGCGCGGCATGGAGGCGTCTGCCGGGACGGCAGGGCACGGATTTGCTGCCGGTTACAGTGCCCGTGTCTGCTCGCTTCTTGCCGGGGATGCAGAGGCAGACGGTGTCCTCGTCCTCGTCTACACCGACATTCCCTGGGAGCCGGAGGAAGAAGCGCCGTACGCAGCGTTGATTGCGAGGCTGAGTAAGGATCTGGCTGGCGCCGGGTTGGAAGTCCGTGACGGTTGGCTGGCCGGCAACGGGCACTGGCGCGACTATTTCTGCAGCTCGGCCCAGTGCTGTCCGTGGCCGGGTCATCCCCTGGACCAGGTCCATGGCAGTGCGCTGAACGCGGAACTCGTCTACCGGGGGAGCGCCTACTCGCCGTCCCTGGAGGCTGCCGTAGGGCTTGCCGGTGCGGGCGTGAGGAACCCCGAAACCGCCCGCAGCGAAGAGGCCAGCCGGCTGCGCTTCACCGGGTCATGGACCCAGGCCGCCACCTTCCGCGCAACACTGGCCCACTGGGAAGAACGGCTCTACGTCCCGGGCGGTCCCGCCCGGGACGGACTGCTGCTCGCAAGCCTTGAAGCAAAGCCGGTCCGGGACGCCGTCCTCGTTCTGGCTGCCCTGGGGCTCAACGCGGCGGTTGACGGAGCCCGCCACTGGCTTGCGCCGGCCGGGGCCGGACCGGATAGTCCGGATCCGAACGGGCTGAGCGGCACTCCGGACGCGGGGCACGTTTTTCGGTCTGTGCTCATTGGGCGCAGCCGGGAAGCTCCTGACTGGGATCGGCTTGACCGCGCTTACCTGCTGTTCCATTCCCTCCTGGCTGATGCAGATGGGGAACCAGCTGCGGCCCTGCTGACACTTTTGGGATGGCTCGAATGGGCGCGGGGGAGGAGCTCACGCGCAGACGTCTGCCTTTCCGCAGCCCTGCGGGCACAGCCGGGGTACCGCCTGGCGCAGTTGCTTCGGGCGCTGCTTATCCGCGGAGACCTGCCGGTCTGGACGCAGTCCCCGAAGACAGCCTGGCGGGGGCCTTCCTCCGGCTAGCCCAAAGCCGGCCGGCCTGCCGGCCCTGCGCGTTCGGTGCTGGCCGCGGCGTGAAAACATGCGACAATGGGAACCGAGACCCGGTTGGGTTCGTGTATCAAGTGTCGTTCCACACTTTCCGTTCACAGCGGAGGGAATAGGAACCGTATGCGGTGCGTTTCGAAAAGAAGCACGCCGCGTGCCGGCCATTTGGTTTAGCACGGACTTGACAGGGTCATAGTGGTGTTGCCCCGATGGTGGCGCCGCAGCCCGCCGTATTGAAAGGTTTTCTGTGTCCGCGAGAAAGACAACTGCTGTCAAAGAGACTGACACCGTGACTGCCGCCCCCGAAGTTACTGAGGCGGCCGCGGCCGCAGCGACCAAGACGGCCGCTAAACCCGCGCGCAAGCCGGCCGCACGCAAGGCCCCGGCCAAGGCCAAGGCGAAGAAGGAAGCTCCGGCTGAAGAAGCTGAAGTAACCAGCGAAGACTCGGACGCAGAGCCCACCGATGTTGACGTCGAAGTTGTCGAAGCCGATGCCCCGGACGCCGCGCCCACCGGATCCGGATTCGTCTACTCGGACGCCGACGACGATGACGCCCCCGCTCAGCAGGTCGTGTCGGCAGGTGCGACTGCCGACCCCGTCAAGGATTACCTGAAGCAGATTGGCAAGGTTGCCCTGCTGAACGCTGAGCAGGAAGTCGATCTGGCCCTGCGCATCGAAGCGGGACTCTACGCCGAAGAGAAGATCGCGGCCGATCCTGACATGGATCCCAAGCTCAAGCGCGACCTGCAGCAGATCATCCACGACGGCAAGCGGGCCAAGAACCACCTGCTGGAGGCCAACCTCCGCCTGGTGGTCTCCCTGGCCAAGCGCTACACCGGCCGCGGCATGCTCTTCCTGGACCTGATCCAGGAAGGCAACCTGGGCCTGATCCGGGCTGTGGAGAAGTTCGACTACACCAAGGGCTTCAAGTTCTCCACCTACGCCACCTGGTGGATCCGCCAGGCAATTACCCGTGCCATGGCGGACCAGGCGCGCACCATCCGTATTCCTGTGCACATGGTCGAAGTCATCAACAAGCTGGCCCGTGTCCAGCGCCAGATGCTGCAGGACCTGGGCCGTGAACCGGCTCCGGAAGAACTGGCACTTGAACTCGATATGACGCCGGAGAAGGTCGTCGAGGTCCAGAAGTACGGCCGCGAACCCATTTCGCTGCACACCCCGCTGGGTGAGGACGGCGATTCGGAGTTCGGCGACCTGATCGAAGACTCCGAAGCCGTGGTCCCCGCCGATGCTGTGAGCTTCACGCTCCTGCAGGAGCAGCTGCACTCGGTTTTGGACACCCTTTCCGAGCGTGAAGCCGGCGTCGTCGCCATGCGGTTCGGCCTCACCGACGGACAGCCCAAGACCCTGGACGAAATCGGCAAGGTCTACGGCGTGACCCGCGAGCGGATCCGCCAGATCGAGTCAAAGACCATGTCCAAGCTGCGCCACCCGTCGCGGTCGCAGGTCCTGCGGGATTACCTGGACTAAGACCTCAGAAGCACAGCGTGCAAAAAGAAGGAGTGCCCCGCCATGCGGGGCACTCCTTCTTTGGTCCGTCTACCGTCCGCGTTCCCAGCTGGCCGGTCCGGGCCAGGCGGATGCAGAAGCCGTGCGGGTGAAGAATGGGCGAAACCGGCCGAATACAGAAAGAGGGCCCTTCCCGCCGGGACGGGCCCTCTTTGCGTCCTATGGACAGCTGGTCCGAAAGATCAGTCCTCGGGAGAACCGGCCTTCTGGTGCAGACGTGCACTCTCGTCCTGCCACTCGGAAGTCAGGGGCCGGAGATTGGCCTCTACCGCCCGGGCGTGATGAGCGCAGAAAAGCAATTCCCCACCGGAGGTTTCGAGTACGGCCCGGACGTACGCCTGGGCACCGCAGCGGTCACAGCGGTCCAGTGTGTTGAGATGACGGGTAGCAACTGCTGCTGTCATGAGTGCCTCCTAAGGGGTGTTGATATCCCATATAACCACTTTTGTGCTGCGGACCTTTCCAACTGGGCGTGTCTTTCGCTCTGCGCGTACCAATGAGCTGGGACTGCCCGGAGCGCCGTGGAGCGGACGGCAGAGGAACGGCGCTGCTGAGTCGCTGACCGTTCCGGGGGTGCGGGGGCATTAACCTAGTAGGAGGCCGGTTTCTTGCCGGCTGCCCGGCCATCTGGCCGGCCAACGCAAAACAGGCCCTTCCCCGGCCCTAGGAGTTCAGCAAACGTGGTCCCCCTGGATACTGAGTACAACGCCCGCCATCTCTCCGTGCTGGAGGGACTCGAGGCGGTCCGCAAGCGTCCCGGCATGTACATCGGCTCCACCGACTCCCGTGGCCTGATGCACTGCCTGTGGGAGATCATCGACAACTCCGTCGACGAAGCCCTCGCCGGATACGGCCAGAGCATCCGGATCATCCTGCACGCAGACAACTCCGTGGAGATCCATGACGACGGCCGCGGCATTCCGGTCGACATCGAACCCAAGACCGGTCTCTCCGGCGTCGAGGTTGTCTTCACCAAGCTGCACGCAGGCGGTAAATTCGGCGGCGGTTCCTATGCAGCCTCGGGCGGCCTGCACGGTGTCGGTGCCTCTGTCGTCAACGCTCTCTCCTCACGCCTGGACGTCCAGGTGGACCGCGCGGGCAAGACCTACCAGATGACCTTCCGGCGCGGTGAACCCGGAATCTTCGCCGACACCGGTTCCAAGCCTTCGCCCGATGCAAAGTTCACTCCGTTCCTGGACAGCTCAAAGCTTGAGGTAGTGGGCAAGGCCAAGCGCGGCGTGACAGGAACCCGGATCCGCTACTGGGCTGACCGGCAGATCTTCACGCCGGACGCGAAGTTCTCCTACACCGAGCTGGAGGCCCGTGCCCGCCAGACGTCCTTCCTGGTGCCGGGGCTGAGGATCACCCTGCGGGATGAACGCCGACTTCCCGGCACCCCCGGCGAAAACGGCCCGGTCGAAGAGGTTTTCCACCACGACGGCGGCATCTCCGAGTTCGTGGAGTTCCTCGCCGCTGATGCGCCGGTGACTGACATCTGGCGGCTGCACGGTTCCGGGAAGTTCAAGGAGTCCGTCCCTGTCCTGGACGAACGCGGCCACAGCCAGATTGCAGAGGTCGAGCGCGAGTGTGAAGTGGACATCGCGGTGCGGTGGGGAATCGGCTACGAGACCACCACCCGCAGCTTCGTGAACATCATCGCCACGCCCAAGGGCGGAACGCACCAGGCCGGCTTCGAGCAGGCGCTGCTGAAGACCTTCCGCAAGGTCATAGAAGCCAACGCCCGCAAGCTCAAGGCCGGCAACGACAAAATCGAGAAGGACGACGTCTTCGCCGGCCTGACCGCCGTGCTGACGGTGCGGCTGGCCGAGCCCCAGTTCGAGGGCCAGACCAAGGAAATCCTCGGCACGTCCGCTGTGCGCGCCATCGTGGCAAAGGTCGTCGAGAAGGAAATCTCTGCCCGGCTGAATTCCACCGCCCGGGCAGACAAGGCCCAGACCGCGCTGCTGCTGGAAAAGGTCGTTTCCGAGATGAAGTCGCGGATCTCCGCGCGGGTGCACAAGGAGACCCAGCGCCGGAAGAACGCACTCGAGACGTCATCGATGCCCGTGAAGCTGGCCGACTGCCGCATTGACGATGCCGAGCGTTCCGAACTGTTTATCGTCGAGGGCGATTCAGCCCTTGGCACGGCCAAGATGGCCAGGTCCTCGGATTACCAGGCGCTGCTGCCCATCCGCGGCAAGATCCTGAACGTGCAGAAGGCCTCGGTGTCCGACATGCTCTCCAACGCCGAGTGTGCTGCGCTGATCCAGGTAGTTGGGGCAGGGTCCGGACGCAGCTTCCAGCTGGAGGCGGCCCGCTACGGCAAGGTCATTTTCATGACCGATGCCGACGTCGACGGCGCCCACATCCGGACACTGCTGCTCACCCTCTTCTTCCGCTACATGCGTCCCCTGGTCGAGGCGGGACGCGTTTATGCGGCTGTTCCTCCACTGCATCGGGTCGAGGTCATTAACCACGGCTCAAAGGCCAATGAGATGGTCTACACGTACAGCGAGAAGGAGCTGCACCAGCTGCTGGCCCGGCTGGAGAAGGAAGGCAAGCGCTATAAGGAGCCGATCCAGCGCTATAAGGGCCTGGGTGAGATGGATGCGGACCAGCTGGCTGAGACCACCATGGATCCCCGGCACCGGACGCTGCGCCGGATCCGCCTCAGCGAGGCTGCCGAAGCAGACCGCACCATGGACCACGTCGACGAAGCGACGTTCGAGCTGCTGATGGGCAGTGACGTAGCGCCCCGCAAGGACTTCATCATTGCCGGTGCCGCGATGCTGGACCGGGACCGTATCGACGCCTAGCCCGGAGCGTGCCCGGCAGCTGCCGCCTAATGGATGAGGCCGGGCGCGAAGAGGAGCACTGTGGGTACGGCCAGCAGCAGGACAGCGCTGGCCTGGATCACCGCCCGCATCCAGCGGGGGAGCGGAGGCTGCGGAGTCAGCAGCCGGGAGAGCCGTCCGGCGATGACGTCTTCCTGGCCGTCCACCCCGCCGGTCACCGCCGCGGTGCCGGTGGGACCGGGCAGGCTGGCCGCAGTTTCTGCCCCTGACCCTGAGGCGACGATCGCGACGGCGCGGACCAGGGTCTGGCGGTCCACCTTCTTCAGCGCTTCGTCGTCGGCCAGCATTTCGATCAGTTCGTTCACCGACCGCTGGGCCAGCTGTGACGTGGGAAGCCAGGGGAGAGCTGAACGCCAGGCAGCAAAAGCCCACAGGAGCAGATGGTGATGCTGGCTGAGGTGCGCCTTCTCATGCGTCATCACCGCAGTGAGTTCAGCTTCGGACAGAATGTCCATCAGGCCGTCAGAGAGCACGGTTACGGACTGTCCTCCACCCGGGAGGCAGTAGGCGACCGGTGAGGGATAGGGGATCACCAGGGTGGCCGGGGCGTCGAGCGACGGCGAACTGAGCAGGTTCAGCATGTCCCGGTGCCGGCGGCGGCCGCTGAGGATCCGGTAATAGGTCAGCAACAGGGTGAAAACCAGGTGGACGGAAAGCAGGATGGCTGCACTAATCGCGAAGACGTGGACCAGTCCCAGGGTTTCCGCAGGGCGTCTCTGAATGAGGATGCCCCAGAGCGATTGAAGCCCCTGGGCCAGGTTTTCCCCGATGGGCTCAAGGCCCCAGGTAAGCATTGCACCGATCATGGACAGTCCGCCGGCAAGGGCGATGGCCTGCCACAGCACCATGGCTGAAAACGGCGAACGCGAGGGCCATTTGGCCCGGGAAAGGATCACGGGAACCGGCCAGGCCAGGACGAAGGCCAGCGCCGCCAGCAAATAGGACGCCCAGAACATGGAGCGCCTGCCCGCGGACTAGGCGCCTTCCAGCAGCCGGCGCAGGGTCTGTGCTTCCGTAGCCGAGACGGAGCCGACGAATCGGGCCAGGACGGCTTCGCGGTCATTGGCGGAACCGAGGACCTCGTGCATGAGTTCGGCTGTGTGTTCGGCACGGGTCGTGACCGCCCGGTAGCGGTGCGGGCGGATGTCGCGTTCGCGGGCGACCAGGGCCTTCTTCTCCAGGCGTGAGAGGACGGTCAGCACGGTGGTTACCGCAAGCCCCTTCGCCTGGGCGCGTCCTGCGTCGTTCTGGGCCAGCCGCTCGCGCAGCTCATTGGCGGTCAGGGCTTCGCTGGATTCCCAGAGGAGATCCATCATCGCCCGCTCAAGTTCTCCGAGAGTCGCCATGTCAGTCTTCTTTCGTTCTTCGGTCCAGGGCCGGGGGATCACTCCGGGCAGGTCGTTCTGCGAGGCCAAACCAAGGATGGCCAAGCGACGGAGCTTAACAGTACCGGTTTTTCCGCTGCGTCTCTACGACTTGTAGAAAAAAGATTCTACGAGCTGTAGAAAAGTCCACCGGCGTTGTTCTACGATCGGTAGAAGAAGGGGGTTCTACGTTCTGTAGAACAAGTCGCAACTGAAGGATTGTTTTCGTGGAAGCATTGGATATTGCCCGCTGGCAATTCGGGATTACAACGGTTTACCACTTCCTGATGGTTCCACTCACGATCGGCTTGGGCCTCGTAGTTGCTGCCCTGCAGACCGCCTGGGTGCGTACCGGAAAGGAAGAGTATCTTCGGCTCACCAAGTTCTGGGGCAAGCTCTTCCTGATCAACTTCATCATGGGCGTTGCCACCGGCTTGGTCCAGGAGTTCCAGTTCGGTATGGCGTGGAGCGAATACAGCCGCTTCGTCGGGGATGTGTTCGGTGCTCCGCTGGCGCTGGAATCCCTGCTGGCCTTCTTCACCGAGTCCGTGTTCCTGGGACTCTGGATCTTTGGCTGGAAACGGCTCCCGCAGAAGCTGCACCTTGCCACCATCTGGCTGGCCACCGGTGCTTCTGCGCTGTCTGCCTACTTCATCCTGGCCGCGAACTCCTGGATGCAGCACCCCGTCGGCGTTGAGATGGTCGACGGGCGTGCCGTCATGACGGACATCTGGGCCATCCTGACCAACAACACACTGCTGGTCGCTTTCCCGCACACCATTACCGGTGCGTTCGCAGTCGCCGGCGGCTTCCTGCTGGGTATCTCCTGGTACCAGCTGTGGAAGCGGCGCCGGGACGGAATCGACACCGTGGATGCGGACGGCCGTGTGGTGGTGGGAGAGAATGCGGCCATCGGCCGTGACAAGACCGACCACGCCGTCTGGATCAAGGCGCTGCGCATCGGAGCCGCCGTCGCCGTCGTCGCTTTTGCCGGCACGGCCATCACAGGCGACCTGCAGGGCAAGCTGATGTTCGAACAGCAGCCGATGAAGATGGCCGCTGCCGAGGCTGCCTGCCACAACGGCACCGCTTTCTCCGTGCTCTCCGTTGGCGACGTGGGTGCCAAGGACTGTGAAGATGTCCAGACCCTGATCGAGGTCCCCGGCGTGCTGTCCTTCCTGGCCAACGGTGACTTCAACACCCCTGTCGACGGTGTCAACACGCTGATTCCGGAATACCAGGAGAAGTACGGAACCCACCTGCCTGATGACCCGATGTACGGCGAGCAGGCCGGACAGGAAATTGACTACCTCCCCGTGATGTCAGTGACCTACTGGGGCTTCCGGATCATGATCGGATTCGGCGGCGTCGCTGCCGCTGCGGCCGCAGTTGCGCTGTGGGTAACCCGCAAGGGCACCGTTCCGGAGTCCAAGTGGCTCATGCGGCTTGCGGTCTTCGGGATCCTCGCCCCGTTCGGTGCCAACAGCGCCGGCTGGATCTTCACGGAAATGGGCCGCCAGCCCTTCGTTGTCGTGCCTAACCCAAGCTTCACCGGCATAGACAACGTGTTCATGTTTACTGCGGCGGCTGTATCGCCGGGGGTCAGCATGGCGGAACTGCTGTTCTCCGTCATCTCCTTCACGGTGATCTACCTGGCCCTGCTCGTGGTCGAAGTACGGCTGCTGTTCAAATACGTACGCGGCGGTGTTCCGTCCGCAATGCCTGAACTGCTCCACGCGTCGGATTCAAACGACGGTGACGGCGACGGCGACGGCACTCCGGGCACATCCGGCACGCCCGGTGGACGGAAGTCCGACGACGTCCTAGATTTCGCCTACTAGCGCCGGAGACCAAAAATGACGCTTCCAACTTTCTGGTTCATCGTTATCGCCTTCCTGTGGGTCGGCTACCTCTTCCTGGAGGGATTCGACCTCGGCGTGGGCATGCTCATGAAGCTCTTTGCCCGCAGCGAACGCGACCGCCGCGTGCTGCTCAACACCATCGGACCGGTGTGGGACGGCAATGAGGTCTGGCTGATCACTGCGGGCGCCATGACCTTTGCCGCATTCCCCATGTGGTACGCCTCGCTGTTCTCGGCGCTGTATATCCCGCTGACGCTGGTCCTCCTGGGGCTGATCTTCCGGGCAGTGTCCATCGAGTACAGGGGCAAGCACGACTCCGATTCCTGGCGGAACCGCTGGGACTGGGCCATGGCCCTGGGCTCCTTCGTGAGCGCCTTCGGTGTGGGGGCCGCCCTGGCCCTGACTTCGACCGGCCTGCCGCTGAATGAGAACGGCGACCGTGTGGGTGGTGCCTTTGCCTGGCTGACGCCATGGGCAGTGCTGGGCGGCCTGGCAGTGGTCGGCTTCGCCCTGGTGCATGCCTGCGCCTTCCTGATGCTGAAGACCGACGGCGAGATCCGGGCCCGTGCCCGTCGTGCCCTGGTCCGCTGGCTGCCCGTGGGGATCCTGCCGCTGGCCGCCTGGGCAGTCGGCGTGCAGTTCCTCAGCGGGGACCTGATGTCCCTGATCCCGCTGGCCGTGGCGGTAGTCGCCGTTGCCGTCGCCTGGCTGATGGCATCCCGCGGAAAGGAAGCCCTGGCCTTCGGCTCCCTGGCAGCGTTCCTGCTTTTCGGCGCGGTCTCCATCTTCGCCGCCATGTACCCCGTGGTGCTCCCCTCCACACTGGACGCAGCCTGGAACCTGACGGTAGACAACGCCTCCTCCGGGCCGTACACCTTGAAGGTGATCACTTGGGTTTCCGTCTTTGGCCTCCCGATTGTCCTCCTCTACCAGGGCTGGACTTACTGGGTGTTCCGCAAGCGCATTAGCGCAGACTCCATCCCGGCCGTCCACAGGATCACGGCCCAGTGAAACCGGTCCTTCCTGTCAGCGCCACCAGCCGCCGGGCCCTGTACCTGCTCGGCCTGCTGGCGGCGCTGAAGGCCGTCGGGCTGGTGCTGCTGGCCACCGGCATTGCCGCGGGCATTGCCGGACTGGCCGCGGGCGGCCCGGACTGGGGCTACGTGGCAGCCACTGGTCTTTCCGGTGCGCTGCTGCGGTCCCTGGCCATGTGGGCGCAGGAAACCGTCGCCCAGCGGGCAGCCGCCGGTGTCAAGGACGAGCTGCGCGCCCAGCTGACCGACCGGGTATTGGAGGAGGGCGGGAGTGTTCCCGGCATGGGAACGGGTGCACTCAGCGTGCTTTTGACCCGCGGGCTGGACGGACTGGACAACTACTATGCCAAGTACCTGCCTGCCCTGGTGACCTGTGCCGTGCTGCCCCTGCTTGTTGGCATCCGGATCCTCGCCGCTGACTGGGTCAGTGCCGTCGTCATCGTCCTGACGGTGCCGCTGGTTCCGGTGTTCATGATCCTGATCGGCCTGCACACCGGGGACAAGACAGCCAAGGCTATCGACGCGCTCAACCGGCTCTCGGACAACATGCTTGAGCTGGCCAAGGGCCTGCCCGTGCTCGTGGGGCTGGGCCGGGCCAAGGCACAGACCCGCGCCCTGCGCGACGTTGCCGACCGTTACCGGACCACCACGCTGGAAACCCTGCGCGTGGCCTTCCTTTCCTCCCTGGCACTGGAACTGATCGCGACGATCTCCGTGGCCGTAGTGGCCGTGTTCATCGGTGTCCGCCTGATCCATGGCGACATGAGCCTGGAAATGGGACTGCTGGCCCTGATCCTGGCACCCGAGTGCTACCAGCCCCTGCGCGACCTTGGTACCGCCCACCACTCCAGTGAGGACGGACTCGAGGCGCTGAAGCGCACGAACGCGGTCCTTGACGCACCCGTGTCCACGCCGCTTGTCCCGGCAGCCGGCGCCGCCGGCGCCGTGGCAGTCCACGGGCTCACCGTCCGCTACCCGGGACGTCCCGGTGCCGTCCTCGATGGGCTCAGCTTCACTGTGCCCCGAGGCAGCATCGCCGCGCTCAGCGGCCCCAGCGGATCCGGCAAGACCAGTGTCCTGGAAATCCTTGCCGGACTGCGCCGCGACGGGGCAGGAGCAACCATCACAGGGACGGTCCAGGGTGTGGACAGTGCTTCGGTGGCCTGGATTCCGCAGCATCCGGTTCTCATGGAAGAGACCGTACGGGAGGAAATCGGGCTGTACTCCGGACTTAGCGGGGGGAGCGAACAGCGCCGTGCCGCAGCGCGGGCCCTGGCGGAAATCGATGCGCCCCAACTGCTGGAGAAAATGACGGCGGAACTCAGCCCGGGCGAACAACGCCGCGTCGCCGTCGCCCGTGCGATAGCCCGGGTCCAGAACGTTTCCGGCGTGTGTGTCCTGCTGGCGGATGAACCGACCGCGCACCTTGATAACCACAGCGCCGCCGCAGTCCGAGCCGCCCTCTCCAGGCTCCGCCTGCAGTGCACCGTCCTGCTGGTGGCCCATGACCCCGAAACGGCAGCGATTGCCGACGTCGTCATCCCGGTCTCCGGCGCGGCCCCGTCGGAGGGACTGCAGCCCCAGGGCGCCTGGGCAGACGCCGTGAGCGCTCCCCTGGACGAACCCGCGGACAGGCCAGCGGACGCCGAAGAGGGGCACGAGCCGGCCGTCCGCCAGCCGCTCTGGAGAAACCTGCTGGTGCTGCGGCCGTGGAGCCCGCAGTTCCTGAAGGCCCTGGCCTACGGCACCGGTGCCACCATCTTTGCCGTGGCGCTCAGTGCGCTCTCGGGCTGGCTGATCGTCCGGGCCTCCGAACAGCCGCCGATCCTGTACCTGCTGACGGCAATCGTCGGAGTGCGGTTCTTCGGCATCGGACGTGCCGTTCTGCGCTACCGCGACCGGCTTCACCTGCATGACGCGGTTTTCCGCGCCACGAATTCCATCCGGATCCGTCTCTGGAACGGACTGCTGAACCGGCCCGAAGGCTGGCGGAGGCTGGCACGCGGCGGTGGAGCGCTCGAACGCCTGGTGGGCGACGTCGATGAACTTCGGGACATCGCGCCCCGGGTCGTCTTCGCCCCGGTAACGGCTTTTATGACATCAGTGGCAGCATGTGTCGTCACCTGGCTTCTGGTACCGGAAGCGATCCTGGTGCAAATTGGACTTTGCGTCGTCGGGCTTGCGGGTGCCCCGTTGCTCGCCCTCTGGGCCGATTCCGCCGCTCGGGGCAGGACGGTTGCCCTGCAGTCGCGGGCCATGGCTGCCATGGCGAAACTGCTGTCGGCAGCCAGGGACCTGGAAGCGAACAGCAGCTCCGGACCGGTCCTTGCCCGGCAGCGCGCACTGGATGCTGCTGCCGCGCAGGCTGCCCGTCGCACCGCCTGGGCGCAGGGACTGGCCAACGCCGTGACGGCGCTGGCCTGTGCCGGATCCGCGCTGTGGATCCTGAGCCTGGCTCAGGGCGTCCCGGTCACGGTGGCGTCGTTGATCGTGCTCATGCAGCTCGCCCTGCTGGAGTGCTTCGCAGCCGTGAACGGTTCGATCCAGCAGTTCCAGGCCTGGCGCATCCTGGGCGACAAGGTGCTTCCCGACCTTGGTTCCAGCTCCGTTGTTCCGGCGGATGATGCCGGGTCCGGCGCCCTGGCCGGACCGGCCGCAGCAGGAACTGTTTCTGTCCCCGGCCATGCGGGTCCCGGCGCGATCGACCTTATCGGGATCCGTTACCGCTACCCGGGAGCCTCTGCCGATGTGCTGGACGGTGTTGACCTGCACCTTGAGCCGGGCGGCTGGCTGGCCGTCACTGGACCGTCCGGAAGCGGAAAGTCCACGCTGCTGGGGGTGCTCCTGGGTTTCCTCAAGCCCCAGGACGGCATCTTCCTGAAGGACGGGCAGCCCGCCGAGAACATGGACCGGGAAAAGCGGGGAATGGCCTGGTGCCCGCAGGAAGCGCATCTCTTCAACTCCACCGTCCGGGGCAACCTGCTCCTGGCACGCGACCGCGAACATGCTCCGTCCACGGACGAAATGCTCGACGTCCTCACCGCGGTCGGCCTTGAAGACCTGATTGCGGAACTCCAGGACGGCATCGACACCAGGATCGGCAACGGCGGCCATTTCCTTTCGGGCGGCCAGCGGCAGCGGCTCGCCGTGGCCCGTGCCCTGCTGACCGAGGCGGACATTGTGCTCCTGGACGAACCTACTGCCCACTTGGATCCTCCCGCAGGCCGCCGCCTCATGGCGGACCTCAGGAAGGGGCTGGCCGGCAAGTCTGTGGTGGTGGTGACCCACAATCCGGCGGATGCTGCGTGGTGCGACCATGAACTGGTGCTGGGTGCGGAGGATCGGAGTCTTGCCCTACGCTAGGGGCCATGACTTTTCCCGACGCTCTGCAGCTGCCCGGAAACGAGACGGGATTGTCCTGGCGGCCCATCACCCCGGCCGATCTTGAGGACTGGTATGCGCTGACCCGGCGGATCGTGGAAGAAGACAAACCGGGATGGGCTGAAGAACGTGCCGATCTGGAACACATCCTGTCCCGGTCCAGTGATGATCCGGCCCGGGACACCATCCTGGGCCTGGACCCGGATGGCGTGCCCCGGGCCTTCGGCGGCGTGAGCGTCAATCCGGATTCAGTGCGGGTATCGGGGTTCGGCGGCGTCGACCCGCAGTGGCGGCGGCGCGGAATCGGCACCGCCGTCTTCCGGTGGCAGGAGGCACGCGCGAAGCAGCGCGTCCAGGACCGCCGCGGCGGCGAGGCCGTGCTTCGAAGCTATGCAGAAGCAGACAACCCCTCCGCTGTCGCCCTGCTGGAATCAGTCGGAGCCCGGATCGTTCGGTACTTCACGGAGATGACCCGCCCGCTGGCGGGTGAACTTCCAGAGGCTCCGCTGCCGGATGGGCTCTCCTTCGTGACTTTCTCCGACGAGCTGTCCGAACGCTTCCGGCTGGCCCACAATGAGGCTTTCCAGGACCACTGGGGCAGCGAGCCGCGGGACCAGGACAGCTGGAAGTTCACGGTCAGCCACCCGCAGTTCCGGGCCGACTGGAGCTTCGCCGTGGTGGAAGAGTCCTCCGGCGGCATAGCGGCCTACCAGCTCGCGAGCTTCGATCCCGAATCCAAGGAGATCTTCGGCTACACCGAGGGGTACACGGAGCTGCTGGGTGTGCTGCGCGACTGGCGCGGCATGCGGATCGCCCCGGCGATGCTGTCGGAGGCGATGCGCCGGTTCCGGGACTCAGGCATGGAGAACGCCGGACTTGGGGTGGATACCGAAAACCCCTCCGGAGCCCTGAGGATCTATGAACAGCTCGGCTATCGGCCGGTCAGCCGCCAGATTGTGTTCGACCTGCCGCTGGCTCCCGGTTCCGTCGCTTAGGCCGGAACCACCCAGATAGCTTCCGCTGCCGGCAGTCCGAGCTCCACCCGGCCGCCGCTGCGCTCAAGCGTCAGGGTACCCGCATAGAGTTGCCGTTCGATGATGCTCAGTTCTGCATCGAGGCCCAGCCCCATGCCGCTCAGGTAGCGCAGCAGGTCCGGGCTCGTGTCCGACACCCTGGCAATACGCAGACGCCTGCCGGGCTCGCTCTGGCTGAGCCGCGAAGCGTCCAGCGGCGGCAGGCTGCCGTCACGGGCGGGAATCGGGTCTCCATGGGGATCGCGGACCGGGTTGCCGAGGCGGACCGCCAGCGCCTCCACCATCTTGTCCGAGACAGCGTGCTCCAGGTTCTCGGCTTCGTCGTGGACCTCGTCCCAGCCGTAACCGAGGTACTCGACGAGGAAGGTCTCAATCAGCCGGTGGCGGCGGACCATGGTTACCGCAGCCTGCTCACCCTCCGGCGTCAACGCCACTGAGCCGTAACGTGCGTGCGTCAGGAAACCCTGGGCAGCCAGCTTCTTCACTGCCTCTGACACTGACGATGGAGAGAACCCAAGATGGGCGGAGAGGGCTGAGACCGTGACCGGTTTGTCCGTCCATTCCTGGGCTGTCCAGATGACTTTGAGGTAGTCCTCTGCAGCGCTGGTCAGTGCTTTGTTTTCCACGCGTACCACCTTACGCCAGCGGTGGCCTGAGCCCTTGAGGCCGGGAAGCCGCGTCCCTGCCGGGAGGTCCAAGAAGTTTCCGTGTCAACCGGGAATATACCGGTGGGGGGTATATGTTGTGGACGTAGGAAGGGACCGGAAGGAAGGCGGAGGCCATGGATACAGTGGTGGAGCACGCGGCTGAACCCCGTGGGTACGCGGGCGACAAGGAAGCCTATCTGCGGCGCCTGAAGCGGATCGAAGGCCAGGTGCGGGGGATTGCCCGCATGGTGGACGAGGACCAGTACTGCATCGATGTCCTGACCCAGGTTTCGGCGGTCACCAAGGCGCTGCACGCCGTCAGCCTCGGCCTCGTTCAGGACCACATCTCGCACTGCGTTGTCTCGGCTGCACGGGAAGCCGACGCAGCGGGGGATCCGCGCATTGTCGACGCAAAAGTACAGGAAGCAACCGATGCCATTGGGCGCCTCATCCGCTAAGGGCTGCGGCAGACCCGCCAGGCAACAGATATGGGCAACGTCCCGGAAGGACCACCATGAAAACGGAACTGAACATCTCGGGCATGACGTGCGGCCACTGCGTAGCGTCCGTTACTGAAGAACTCACCGCCATCGGCGGAGTGCAGGACGTCAAGGTCGACCTGCAGCCGGAAGGCGTTTCCACCGCAGTCATCACCTCCAGCGAACCCATCGCCCCCGAAATCCTGAGCGAAGCAGTGGCTGAAGCCGGCTACACAGTCGTCGGCTAGGCAGAGAGGACACCCATGGCAACCCGAGAACGGCAGCACGTCGCCGCAGAGCGCGAGGTGTCGCTGGATATCCAGGGAATGACCTGTGCTTCCTGCGTCAACCGTGTGGAGCGCAAGCTGGGGAAGATCGACGGCGTTACCGCCAGCGTCAACCTCCCGCTGCACTCGGCCCACGTGAGGGTGCCTGCCGGGGTGAGCGATAAGGACCTGCTGGATACCGTCGCGGCCGCCGGCTATTCGGCCACCGTGGCCAGGCCCGAAGGCAGGGACCCTGAAGACCATATGGCGCACGGCGGCACTGCCGCGCAGTTGCGTCCACGGCTCATCACCGCCGCGGCACTCACCGCCCCGGTGCTCCTGGTCTCCATGGTCCAGGCGTTCCAGTTCCCTCACTGGGGCTGGGCGGTTGCCGCCCTGGCCTTGCCGGTCGTTGTGTGGGCGGCATGGCCTTTCCACCGCGCCGCGGCCGTCAACGCACGCCATCTGGCTTCCACGATGGACACACTGGTTTCCCTCGGCGTCAGCGCTGCGTACCTGTTCTCGCTCGGCCAGCTCATCGCGGACCCGGCACTGACGGCCGATCCGGGGATGGCGGAGGGCGGGAACCTCTACTTCGAAGTCGCCGCCGTCGTCACCACGTTCCTGCTGTTGGGCCGGTTCCTGGAAGCGCGCGCCAAGACCAGCGCCGCTGACGCCCTGACCTCCCTGCTGAGCCTCGGAGCAAAGGATGCCGTGGTGCTGCGGGACGGACGCGAGGAACGCATTCCGGCCGATGAGCTCATTCCCGGAGACGTCTTCGTGGTCCGGCCGGGCGAAAAAGTAGCCACCGACGGGATCGTCGTGGACGGCGAATCCGCGATCGACGCGGCCCTGATCACCGGAGAATCCCTCCCGGTGGAAGTTCATCCCGGAGACCCGGTCACCGGAGCGACCGTGAACTCCTCGGGGCGGCTCCTGGTCCGGGCCACCCGGGTCGGCAGCGAAACCACCCTCGCTCAGATGGGCCGGCTGGTCAGCGCCGCGCAATCCGGCAAAGCACCCATTGCGCGGCTGGCGGACAGGATCAGCTCGGTCTTCGTGCCTGTGGTGCTTGGCATCGCCGTCGTAACGTTCCTGCTGTGGCTGGTGCTGACCGGGGACCTCCAAAGCGCATTCGTCTCGGCCGTGGCCGTCCTGGTCATCGCCTGCCCGTGTGCCCTGGGGCTGGCGACCCCTGTCGGGCTCCTGACGGGTACGGGCAGGGGAGCCCAGCTGGGCATCCTGATCAAGGGCCCGCAGGTCCTGGAAGACACACGAACTGTGGACACGATCCTGCTGGACAAGACCGGGACGGTGACTACCGGGAAGCTTTCGGTGGCACGGACAGCACCGCTTCCCCGCACCGGTGCCCCCGGCAGCCCCGACGCGCTGCTCCGTCTTGCCGGATCGGTGGAAAATGCCGGAGAACATCCGATTGCCCTTGCGATTGCCGCGGCTGCGGAAGCGGGCCCGGGTCTTGTCCCGGTGACTGGCTTCGTCTCCTCACCCGGAGGCGGCGTCCGCGGAACGGTCGACGGACACCGGGTGATCGCCGGGCGCCCGGGCTGGTTGGAGGAGAACGGCATCCCGGTCGACGGCGCGGCACTGGCACTGCTGGAGGCTGAACAGGTTTCCGGTGCCACTGCGGTGCTGGTGGCGGTCGACGGCACTGCCGCCGGAGTGATCAGCCTGCAGGACTCCATCAAGGAGGGTTCCGCTGCCGCCGTCGCCCGACTGGCTGCGCTGGGGCTGCGCCCCGTCCTGCTGACCGGGGATAACGCCGTCGTCGCGGCGACCGTCGCACAGGAGGTGGGAATCCGCCCCGAAGACGTGCTCGCTGACGTCCGTCCGGAGGGCAAGGTGGAAGCGGTCCGCCGCTTCCAGGCGCAGGGAGCCACCGTGGCGATGGCCGGTGACGGCGTGAACGACGCCGCGGCGCTGGCCCAGGCCGACCTCGGCATCGCCATGGGATCGGGCACCGACGCAGCAATGGCGGCCGCCGACCTGACAGTGATGGGAAGTTCCCTCGGCCAGGTAGCCACCGCGATCGAACTTTCGCGCCGGACCCTGCGCACCATCAAGGTCAATCTTTTCTGGGCGTTCTTCTACAACGCCGTCGGAATCCCGGTCGCGGCCTTCGGGCTGCTGAACCCCATGATTGCCGGTGCAGCCATGGCCGCCAGCTCGGTCCTGGTCGTGGCGAACTCCCTGCGGCTGCGCAGCTTCGCCCGATAGCGCAGCACAGCCGAACGGCCGGGCCTGGAGATTCCAGGCCCGGCCGTTCGCGTTGCGGCTGCTTAGCTGAAGCTGGGTCCGATGTGTTCCACCGGACTTGCCAGCGGTACACCGGAACCGTCGCGCCGGCCGTGTTCGGTGGGCAGGGCCCGGGCGGTGCCGTTGGCTGCCGCGGCCTTCGCTGGACCATGCCCGGCCCACGCCACCACCAGGGCGTCTTCGCCCTTGAGGAAACGGTGCGCACGGACGCCCGCTGTTGCACGGCCCTTCGCCGGATACTCAGCGAAATCGGTCACCTTCACCGAGCCGCCGGGGGTGCCCGGCAGGGTCTCGGTGCCGGAAGCGACAGTCACCACGACGGCGGCCGGGTCCCCGGCGGACACGACGCCGAAGAAGATGGCTTCGTCTCCCTCACTGATCTTCATGCCGGCAACACCGCCTGCTGTCCGTCCCTGCGGACGCACGGCCGAGGCGCTGAAGCGCAGCAGCTGGGCGCCCTTGGTGGCAAAGACCAGCTCGTCGTCGTCGTTCGCTGCGACGGCGGCGCCGATGACCTCGTCGCCGGGCTTGAGCGTGATGGCTTCCCAATCATCGCGATTCAGCGGGTAGTCGGGGTTGAGGCGCTTTGCCGTGCCCTTCCGGGTGCCCAGTGCCAGCACTGCGTTGAGGGGCACCAGCCCAATGAGCTTCTCGCCCTTGGCCAGTGTCATGAATTCCTTGGCCGGAACACCGCCGGCCATGTTCGGCAGGCCTGCGGTAGGCGGCAGGGCCGGCATATCCATCACCTGGACGCGGATCATCCGGCCGGAGGATGTCACCGCTCCGATTTCGCCGCGGGCCGTAGTGGCCACGACGGAACGGAAGACATCGTGGCGGGACCGCTGCCCGCCTTCGGCCAGGGGTTCCTGGTTGGACGTGCGGGCCAGCTGGCCGGAGGCCGAAAGGATGACCCAGCAGGGTTCGTCAGCGATCTGAAGCGGCAGGACAGCCTTGGTGCCCTTGCCGGACTTCGCCGCCAGGGCATCGGAGGCCACGGGACCAACGGCCTCGGACTCCAGCAGGACCGTCCGCCGGGGCGTGGCGTACTTGGCGGCCACTTCACCGAGCTCGTCCGAAACCAGTTCACGCAGGCGTTCCTCGGAATCCAGGATGGCCTGGAGTTCCTCGATCGCCGCGCGCAGCTCCTCCTGCTCCTTCTCCAGCTCCAGTCGGGAGTACTTGGTCAGCTGGCGCAGGCGCAGCTCGAGGATGTGGTTGGCCTGGATCTCGGTCAGGTCGTAGATGGACATGAGGCGGGTGCGGGCCTCTGCCGTCTCCTCGGAGGACCGGATGACCTGGATGACCTCGTCAATGTCGACGATGGCGATCAGCAGGCCCTCGACCAGGTGCAGTCTGTCCTTCTTGCGGCCCAGCCGGTAGGCGGTGCGGCGGCGGACGACGCCGAGCCGGTGGGACACGTAGACCTGGAGCAGTTCCACCAGGCCCAGCGTGCGGGGCTGTCCGTCCACGAGCGAAACATTGTTGATGCCGAAGGAATCCTCCATCGGCGTGTAGCGGTAGAGCTGGGCCAGCACGGCCTTGGGGTTGAACCCGTTTTTCAGTTCGATGACCAGGCGCAGGCCGTTGACGCGGTCCGTGAGGTCCACGACGTCGGAGATGCCCTGGAGCTTCTTGGAGGTGACCGCGTCCTTGATTTTCTCGATGACCTTTTCGGCACCAACCATGTACGGCAGTTCGGTGACCACCAGCCCGGTGCGGCGGGCAGTGAGCTGTTCGATCTCCACCTTTGCGCGGGTCTTGAAGGAGCCGCGTCCGGTCGCGTAGGCGTCGCGGATACCGTCCAGGCCCACGATCCGTCCACCGGACGGCAAATCCGGTCCCGGCACGAAGCGCATGATGTCCTCGAGGGTCGCCTCGGGGTGGCGGATCAGGTGCTGGGCGGCCGCTATGACTTCGCCCAGGTTGTGCGGAGCCATGTTGGTTGCCATGCCCACGGCGATGCCGCTGGCGCCGTTGACCAGCAGGTTCGGGAACGCTGCCGGGAGAACCTCCGGCTGGGTGAGCTGGTTGTCGTAGTTCGGGACGAAGTCCACGACGTCTTCGTCGAGGTGGTCCGTCAGGGTCAGGGCGGCTGCCGCGAGGCGGGCTTCGGTGTAGCGCGAAGCGGCAGGACCGTCATCGAGTGAGCCGAAGTTTCCGTGACCGTCGATCAGCGGCAGGCGCAGGGCCCAGTCCTGGGCCATGCGCACCATGGCGTCGTAGATCGCCGAGTCACCGTGCGGGTGCAGCTTGCCCATGACCTCGCCGACCACGCGGGCGCTCTTCACGTGCCCCCGGTCCGGGCGCAGCCCCATTTCCGCCATCATGTAGAGAATCCGCCGCTGGACCGGCTTCAGTCCGTCGCGGGCGTCGGGCAGGGCACGGGAATAGATCACCGAGTACGCGTACTCGAGGAACGATCCCTCCATCTCGGTGGTGACATCAATGTCAATAATGTTCTCGGCGATGGGTTCACCGGGACTGGGTACGGAGGCGGAGCGCCGGGCCATTGGGTTGTTGCGTCCTTGCGGTTGTCGGTATCTGTCGGGCGTTTGTCAGGAGCAGTCAGGAACCAGCCGGAAGCCAGGTTGTGATTCGCATCAGTGTCCCATCAGTGTCGGTGGCGGGTTTCCGGAGATTCCCACTAGGGTGAGTCTATGGCGGAGCAGGGACAATACCCCGAATATTGGGAAGCAGATGTCGTGTTGCGGGACGGCGGTACAGGACACCTCCGTCCGGTTTCGCCGGCCGATACCGAGGCGTTGCAGGCCTTCCACATGCGTCAGTCCCAAAGCTCCATCTATCTTCGCTTCTTCACTTACAAGGCTAAACTGAGCAGCCGCGAGCTTAAGCGCTTTACCAACGTCGATTACCGGGACCGGGTTGCGTTTGTGATCACACTCGGTTCCGAAATCGTGGGAATCGGCCGCTACGACAGGCTCGACGACCCCACCGAGGCCGAAGTCGCGTTCAACATTTCGGATGACCACCAGGGCCGCGGGATCGGATCCATCCTTCTTGAACATCTTGCCGCTGCCGCCCGCGAGAACGGCATCCGCCGCTTCAGCGCCGAGGTGCTGCCCGAAAACCGCAAGATGCTCAGTGTCTTCGCTGACGCCGGCTACGAGGTCCGCCGTGCCTTTGACGACGGCGTCATCGCCCTGGACTTCGATATCGATCCCACGGACAAGTCCCGGGCCGTGATGGAATCCCGGGAACACCGTGCCGAGGCGCGCAGCGTTGCCGACCTGCTCGCGCCGTCGTCCATTGCCGTCATCGGCGCGAGCCGTGAGTGGGGTTCGATCGGCTACCAACTGATGGAGCACATTGTTGAGGGCGGATTCACGGGATCCGTGTACGCAGTGAACCCCGAAGCATTCGAACTTGCCGGGATGGTGTCCTACGGCAAGATTTCGGAGGTTCCGAAGCCCGTTTCCCTGGCCGTGATTGCCGTGCCCTACGAGCAGGTGCTTGACGTCGCGGCTGAATGTGCCGCTGCGGGTGTAAAGCACCTCCTGGTGGTCAGCGCCGGGTTCGCCGACGGCGAGGCGGGCCTGGCCCGCCAGCGCACGCTGGTGCGCCAGGCCCGCGCCAACGGCATGCGCGTGCTGGGCCCTGCGTCCCTGGGCCTGATCAACACCCGTCCGGACATTTCCCTGAATGCCTCCATGGCCCCGGTGATGCCGCGGCGCGGCGGACTGGGCCTGTTCAGCCAGTCGGCTGCCATCGGGGTGCTGCTGTACGCCGCAGCGCAGCGCCGGCAACTGGGGCTGTCCTCCACCATCTCGGCCGGTAACCGGGCGGACGTGTCCGGCAACGACGCCATGCAGTACTGGGAGGACGACGCCGACACCCGCGTTGTGGGCCTGTACCTGGAATCCGTGGGCAATCCCCGAAAATTCTCCCGGATTGCCCGGCGCCTGGCGACCATCAAACCGGTGATCGTCGCCAAGTCCGATGTCACCGGACTCCAGCTGCCGCCGGGCCACTCCGTGCGGATTACCCAGGCGCCGAAGGGCGCCCTCGATGCCATGCTGCGCCAGTCCGGGGTGATCCGAGTGGACACCAACGAGCAGCTCATGGACGTTGCGCAGATTGCCTGCAGCCAGCCCCTTCCGCGCGGCAAGGGCCTGGCCATCCTCAGCAATTCTGCGGCCCTGGGGCGGGTCCTGGCCGATGCTGCGGGATCCCTGGACCTTGAAATCGTCCACCTGCGGACCGACCTCACCCTCGACAGCGGCATGAGCGTGGCCCTGCCGGTGCTGCGGGAAGCGGTCGCCAAGGCGCTGGCCGATGTTGCGGTGCACTCCGCCGTCGTCACGCTGCTGCCCTCTCCGGGCCTGACCAATGACCACATAGCCGAGGGCCTGCTCCAGGCTGCCGATGAGGCGGGCAAACCGGTCGTCGCGGTCTTCACCGGGATCATGGACCCGGCGCAGCAGGCTGAGGGGGTCCTGGCGGTCCGCCGGCCTGAAGCCTCGGAGGCCTCGCAGGCACAGGCGGATGCGGCCGGGGTCCAGCAGGCCGAGGGGGAGGGCGCAGCGCGGCAGCCGTCCGGACTGCCGTGCTTTTCGAGTCCGGGAGCTGCCGTGAGCGCGCTGGCCTCGGTGGTGCGCTACACCGAGTGGGCGGGCCGGGAGCACGGCCATTTCACGATGCCTGCCGGAGTGGACACGGACGCCGCGCATGCCTTCGTCAGTGCCCAGATGGCACGGGTGGTGAACACTGAACTGCTGCGCCTTGGGCCCGGCGAAACTGCTGAGCTGCTGGGCTATTACGGCGTCAAGCTGCTCCCGTCCCTTCCCTTCCGGACCGAAGACGAGGCCGTTGAAGCCGCTGACCAGCTGGGCTGGCCGGTGGTGGTAAAGACCATGGATGAGACTCTGCGCCACCGGCTGGACCTGGGCGGGGTCCGGCTGAACATCGCCTCGGAGCAGTCGCTGCGCAGCAATATTTCCGAGATGCGTTCTGCACTGGAGCCCTATGGCCGGTTCGAGCTCGAAGTGCAGTCCATGGCGCCCTCCGGGCAGGGCTGTGTCCTGCGCGCCATCGAAGACCCGCTGCTGGGCCCCGTCCTGTCCTTCGGCATCGCCGGAGACGCCGTGAACCTGCTCGATGACTGGGCGCACGGCATTCCGCCGCTCACCGACGTCGACATTGCCGACCTGGTCCGGGCGCCCCGCGCCTCCCGCCGGCTGTTTGGCTACCAGGGACTGCCCCGGGTGGACGTCGCAGCCCTGGAGGACGTGGTCGCCAGGCTGGCGCTGCTCAAGGACGAACACCCCGAGATTGCGCTGGTCGACATCAACCCGGTGCTGGTCTCCGTGCAGGGCGTCACGGTCCTTAGCGCGGACATCCGGCTGGGCAATCCGCAGCAGCGCACGGACAGCGCCCGCCGGGCGCTCCGGGACTAACACCGCCACACCACTTGCCCGGGTCCGTTCCGCGCGCCTTTTTAGGTGGTCGGGGCCGGTCTGGGGGAAACTGGAACCATGTCGCCGCTACTCTCAGCCGAACGCCGCAGCCTTGACGCCTCAATCGAACGTGCCGGCTTCTACCCCACGCTCCTCGCCGATGTGGTGCACGATGCCCTCGACGGCCGCGAACCCCTGTCCCACCTCATCCATCTTGAAACCCACTTCGACCGCACCGAGGTCCACCGGCACATCACCGTGCTGGTGCTCACCGACGACATGCTGGTGATCACCCACGTGGACGACCAGCAGCTGGATGAAGAGGGCGAGCAGATGATGGCCCAGGTCTCCACGGAGTCCGTTCCGGTAACCCAGATCCGCTCTGTCGTGCTGGGGTACATGTACTCCCAGCCGCAGAACTACAAGCCGTCCGACCAGGCCCGCGAACTGACCCTGGCCATCGCATGGTCCGGCGGCCAGCGGCTGGACATGGGTCCGGCCGGCTGTGCGGATCCCCAGTGCGAGGCTGACCACGGGTACACCGGCACCATCGCCCAGGAAGACATCGTCCTGCGGGTCAGCGCCGAAGCCGACGGAATCCAGGCCGTGCAGAACGCCAAGGCCTTTGCCCGCGCGCTGCGCAAGGTCAACACCGACACCATCAACATGCGCACGCTGGACACGGCAGTCGACCGGCAGCGCATGCCCGGCATCGGCAGCCGGTTCAACCGCGGACACCACCAGCGGTAAGGGGCATGGAGTCCGCATCCGTGCCCGCTGAACCGCTTCCCAAAGCCCCCGGCTACGGGCAAAGTTCCGTTGCTGAGGTCCTCACCAGCGCCGCGGCCGCCCTGCAGGTTCCCGGGTTCACCAACACCTTGGAGCTTCCCCCGGCCCGCCGCGTCTGCGTGGTCATGGTGGACGGTCTCGGCCGCAGCCTGCTCAAACAGCGGGCCGGCCATGCACCGTTCCTGCGCTCCCTGCTGGACTCCGGCCGGACCCTGACGGCTGCCTTTCCGACCACCACGGCGGCCTCCCTGGCGTCCTTCGGTACGGGACTAGCCCCGGGCCAGCACGGCATGGTGGGTTACGACGTCTTCGATCCTGGCCAGGACAAAGTAGTGAACATGCTCGGCAACTGGGATGCCGGTGTAGATCCAGTGCGGTGGCAGCCCTTTCCCACGGTGCTGGAGCGAGCGGCCGAACACCTTCCGGTGACCACTGTCAGCCTGCCGCGCTTCGCTGATTCGGCCATGACCAGGGCTGCCCTGCGCGGCGGCTCCTACGTTTCCGGAACCGGGATCCACGCGCGGGTCCAGGCTGCGGCGGAAGAGCTCGGCTCCGCGAAGCGCATGCTGATGTACTTCTACTTCAATGAGCTGGACAAGACCGGCCACCGCCACGGGGCCCAGTCCTCCGAGTGGGGCGGCACGCTGGAAGAAATCGACTCCGCACTCAAACGCTTCACGTCCAAGGTGCCTTCGGACACGCTGGTGCTGCTGACGGCCGACCACGGCATGGTGGACGCCGCGCCGCAGGACCGGATCGACTTCGCAGCTGACCCCGCGCTCGTGGACGGCGTGCGCCACACTGCGGGCGATCCGCGGATGGTGCAGCTGCACCTGGAACCGGACGCCCCGGCGGGGACGGTGGACCGGCTTGCTGCTGCATGGCAGAAGTCCTTTGGAAGCCGCGCCTGGATCCTGACCCGGGCGCAGGCCGTGGAAGCCGGGCTGTTCGGTCCGGTGCGCCCGGAGGTCCTGCCGCGGATCGGCGACCTGCTGATAGCCGCGCGCGAACCGATTGCCCTATACGACACCCGGCGGGCCAGCCCGTCAGCCCTGCAAATGGTGGGCCAGCACGGCTCCCTGACACGTGCCGAGCGCGAAGTCCCGCTCCTGACGCTGGCGCGGCCGGCTAAGGGCGGGCGGAAATAGGTTATGGCTGAGCTCGTTTTCTTCTCCGGGACCATGGACTGCGGCAAGTCCACGCTGGCCCTGCAGATGGACTACAACCACAGTGCCCGCGGCCGCGGAGGAATCCTTTTCAGCCGCAACGACCGTGCCGGCAACTCCATGATCTCAAGCCGGCTGGGCCTGAAGACCCGCGCCGTCGAGGTGCGGGACAGCACGGACTTCTGGGACGAAGTCAGCGGCCGCCTCGGCACGGGGGAGCGGGTTGACTACCTGATTTGCGACGAAGCCCAGTTCTACAGCGAAGAGCAGGTGGAGCAGCTGGCCCGGATCGTCGACGAAATGGGGATTGATGTCTTCGCGTTCGGCATCGCCACGGATTTCCGTACGCGGCTCTTTCCCGGGTCCCGGCGGCTGATCGAGCTCGCCGACCGGATCGAGGTGCTGCAGGTACGTGCACTCTGCTGGTGCGGCCGGCGTGCCACGCACAATGCCCGCACGGTAGACGGCGTGATGGTCGTGACCGGTGACCAGGTCGTTGTCGGCGATGTCGACAAGCGCTCAGCGGAGCCGGGCCCAGAAGCACTGTTTGCTCCGGAGGAAGCCGGAGCGCCGCCGGTTGTTGGATATGAGACGCTCTGCCGCCGCCACTACATGCGCAGGATGGGCGCCCAGCAGGCCGCACGCGCCGCCGGCATGGGTGAGGATCCCGACATTTGCGCCGTGGAGGTTCCCCGCAGCTAGCGGGGACGGGTGCTAGTCGCCCTTGGTGCCGAAGACGATTTCGTCCCAGCTGGGCACCGAAGAGCGCTTGGGCTTGATCCGGCGTTCGGTGATGGGTTCCTTGGCTTCGGGCGCCGTGTCCGGTTCTTTCTCCGCCGGGACCTCGCGGGGCGGATCCGACTTTTCGGAGGTGTCACGGCGTGCGCCGCGGAGCGGCCGGGCCAGGATGCTGATCTCACGGGTGGAAGTGCTGATGCCCTGATCCAGGTGCAGGGGATCAGCGGCTTCCGCCGGTGTTTCGTCCGCAGAAGCGTCGTCGTCCCCTGCAGCTTCGACTGCTGCCGGAGCCAGGCTCAGGCGCCCGGTGCGCGGACGCGAGAGCGCCTCGTCTTCGAGTTCTGCCTGTCCATCCCGCGGATGGGCTGCGGGAATGCTCCCCTTGGCCAGGAGTGCTGCCAGCGCGTCGTCGCCGTCTTCATCCGTGCCGAGCCGCTGGCCGCGCCGTGAGCGCAGCACGTTCAACAGCTCATCGGTCTCTTCTTCAGAGACGTTTTCCGGCTCCTCTGGCGCCGTATCAATCTCGAAGTCGAAGACACGGTCCGCGACGGCGGAGAGCCGGCGTGCGGGGACAGGGGAGTCCACAGGGGCAAGTTCGCTGAGGAGTTGAGCCCAGCGGTTGGCGTTCGTCACTTGCCGGCGCAGGGGGTTGTAGGACCAGCGCGCGGGCGGTTCCTCGCCGACCGAGACGCGGGACTGCTCACCGAGGCTGAACCGGGCCACAACATCCCAGGTACCTTCGGGGCGGCGCCAGGAGTCCCACTCTACGGTGTCAGGATCCACGCCGAAGGCACGGAGCCGGTGGATAACCATGTCGCCGAGGTTTACGGGGGAGTCGCCGAAAGCGGAGCGGTGGCTGTCCTGGGCTGCCGACATGGGCGCGGCAACTTCCACGGCCTGGGCCTGGCGGGCAATGTACTCGCGTTCAGCCAGTACCGGCCCTTCATAGCGGCGGATGTGCGCAAGGTCGTGTCCGGAGAGCTCCGCGACCTCTTCCGCGCTTGCTCCGGCGCGGATGCGGGCCTGGATGTCGCGCGGAGTCATGGTCGGACCCGTCTCGGGTTCGGCCGGCTGCCCTGCCCGGCGTGCGGGCTTGGAAGCAGCAACACGCAGGGCTTCGTCAATGCGAAGACGGAAGGTTTCTCCGCCCCGTCCGCTCAACAGCAGATGTTCGCCGCCCTCATGGATACCCACGAGCCGTAGATCCTGCATGAAAAAATCCTCGCTATCGATAGCAACTCCTTGTTGAAACAATGCCATCCTGGCCCCTGAAATCCTATCGTTTGGCCCGGTGTGGCGCGGATCCGGGACCCTCGGGGGCGTGATTCTTGGCCCGCCGGCAGTGCCGCGGAACCTGCGCTGTGGCTAATTCGCTGAAAGTGGACAAAAATCTTTCCTCGGCGGGCACAAACCGGGCGTCCGCGGCGTTGATTACTCCGAGCCGCACTCCTGCTGCCCGGACCATGAATCCGCACAGCCCGGCGGCCGGCATTACCCGTGCAACACCGACACCGATGGTGAGAGATGACGATTATGGCGACAGATTATGACGCGCCGCGCAAGGCCGACGAGGAAGCCAGCGAAGAATCGATCGATGAGCTGAAGACCCGCCGGACCAACACCCAGTCCGCCGTCGTGGATGAGGATGAAGCAGAAGCGGCGGACAGCTTCGAACTCCCTGGGGCGGATCTCTCAGGGGAGGAGCTGATGGTGCGGGTGCTCCCCGCGCAGTCAGACGAATTTACCTGTGCGTCCTGCTTCCTGGTGCGCCACAGGTCGCAGATCGCCAAGGAAAAGGACGGCCTCTCCTACTGCGTGGACTGCGAAGGCTGAGCGCCCCGGGGTCAGCGGGAGGTCTGCTGCAGTGCCTCGACGAGTTTCTCGGGGTGGCGTGTGGACGTGAGCCAGTACGGCGTCCGGTCTGCCGGATCGGTGATCTCGATTCTCACGACCGGGCTGATCCAGCCGCGGATGCACAGGTACGCCGTGGCGTTCATCGCCGGTCCGCGCTGCTGGGTGGCGTCCTCCCCGCGGAAGCCGGCCACCTCGCCGATCCAGCGGCGTTCAATCTCCGCACGCCCCACCTGCAGGGTCTCGGGCGTGACACGGATTCGCGGCGTCGACATCAGCAGCAGGGCAGCCAGTACCAGCGCGGCCACCACGGCAACCACAATCCCGACGGTCAGGCTGATGGGGATGAAGGCCAGGACAAACGTTCCGGAGATGCCTGCCACCACCAGCCAGATCCACAGTGCCGGAAGCAGCCGCTCCGAATACAGGACAGTTTGGGACGGGGTCTGGGAAACGGGGCTCGACATACCTTCAGCTTCCCATCTTTGGGGTGCGTTTTCATCTTGGCGTCCCGGCTGCCGGAGCCTGTGCGCGCCGGGACAATACCCAACCGGCCACGCGCTAAAGTGGGGTTGGCGCCGCACCAGGTGCCGTCTTTTTGCCATACCCCACCAAACGAAACCGCGGAGACCGTTGTGCAGGATGCAGTACCCAGCGTGAAAGTCCAGCTGAAAATGCTCGACGACGGGCTCGAAGCGCCGTCGTATGCACACCCCGGCGACGCCGGAGCGGACCTGCGTGCCCGGGAGGATGTCGAACTGGCGCCGGGAGAGAGGCGGCTGGTGCCCACGGGGGTTGCCATCGCACTTCCGTTCGGCTTCGTTGCCCTGATCCATCCCCGGTCCGGACTGGCCACCAAGCACGGCCTGACCATCGTCAACGCGCCGGGAACCGTGGACGCAGGCTACCGGGGGGAAATTTCCGTCACACTGTTAAATACCGATGTGTCGGAGCCGATCAAGCTCAAGCGCGGCGACCGGATTGCGCAGATGGTCATCCAGCGGGTGGAGACGGCTGAATTCGAGACCGTGTCCGAGCTCTCCGATTCCGTCCGCGGAGCGGGCGGTTTCGGTTCCACCGGCGGATTCGGCACGGCACCGGCCTAGGCCGCACTATCCCGGGCGTACCGTCCGGCACCAGATCAGGAAAGAGGACCAGGCGATGGTATTTGGACGCCGCAGGAAAGACAGGGCGGAATCCGAATTCGTGCCCGAAGCAGAGAGCACGGACAACGGCGCCGAAGAGACAGCCGGAGCCCCGGAGCACGGGCCGTTCGACGTGGCAGACCGTCCCTCGGAAGAGGGCTACGTCGACCTGGGCGCACTCCGGATCGCTGCCACGCAGGGCCTTGCGCTCCGCCTGGAAGTCGAAGAGAAGACTAAACGCGTGGTCGCCGTGACCCTTGACCTCGACGGCTCCAGCCTTCAGCTCCAGGCCTTTGCCGCTCCGAAGTCCGAAGGACTCTGGGATGAGATCCGGAGCCAGATTGTGCAGTCCGTGTCCTCCCAGGGCGGCACCGCGGACGAACTTACCGGACGGCTGGGAAACGAACTGCTCGCCCGGGTCCCGGCCCAGGCCAAGGACGGTTCCAAGGGCTACCGGGTTGCACGGTTTGTGGGCGTGGACGGGCCGCGGTGGTTCCTGCGCGGAGTCTTCGGCGGTCCGGCTGCCATGAACCCCGACGCCGCCGCGCCGCTGGAAGACGTCTTCCGCAACGTCGTCGTGGTCCGCGGAGATGCACCGCTGCCGCCGCGGGACCTGCTGCAGCTGACCCTGCCGCGCGATGCTTCTCCGCTGCCCGCACGCGGTGAGGACGCAGCCAAACCCGGTCCGCCGGAGCGCGGACCGGAAATCACGACCATTGGCTAAGCGCATGCCTGCCGTTGCCGGTGCCTCCCCGAGGAGGAGGATCAGCGGTCTTCCGGACCGCGGGCGGGTGCACAGCAGCGGCTACGTCGAATCGGTGACCCTGGCTCCGGCGGACGATCCGCCCCGGTTCACGGCTGTGCTTGGTGAACTCCAGGGCGCCTACCGGGACCCCTCGGCCTCCGTGGCGCGAAGGCGTGTCCGGCTCATTTGGGTCGGCCAGCGGCGGATCCCCGGGATTGTTGCCGGAACGCAGGTTGCCTTCGAGGGCATGGTGAGCCCCGTCAACGGGATCCCCACCGTCTTCAACCCCCGCTACGAAATCATCGGACGTCCGGAAGGTGCGCAATGAACACGAGCCGCGATTCTGCAGGCGAGGGCCGCGAGGCGCCCGAGCCTTCGATGAGTGAGCTGGCCGGTGCGTATGCTGCCCGCTCCGGCGTCGAACGGGGCGAAGACGGCCAGATCGACGTCTTGAAGTCTGTCGGCGGTTTCCGCGGACTGGCTGAGGCCATCCTTCCGGGGCTCCTCTTCACGCTGCTGTACACCGTCACGCAGGGGCTTTATCTGTCCCTCGGGGCTGCGGTAGCCGCCGCCGGCGCGTTCGCCGTTGCCAACCTGATCCAGAAGCGTCCGCTGGTGCAGTCGCTGACCGGCGTCATCGGCGTCGCCATCTGTGCCGTCTTCGCCCTACGGAGCGGGAGCGGCACCACCTACTTCCTTCCCGGCTTTTACCTGAACGGCGCCTACATCCTGGCATTCGTGGTCTCGGTTTTGGTGAAGTGGCCAGTGGCCGGACTGTTGTTCGGCTTCATCAGGGGCGAGAATCTGTCCTGGCGCAGCGAGAAGAAGCGGCTGCGTGCCTATTCCCTGGCCACCTGGATCATCATCTCGGTGTTCGCCCTGCGCCTGGCCGTGCAGCTGCCCCTCTACCTGGCGGACAACGTCGCGGCGCTGGGCACGATGCGCCTGGCGATGGGCGTACCGCTGTACGCGCTGGGCCTGTGGCTGGCGTGGATGGTCTCCCGTCCGCTGCCTGCCGGGAGCGGGGAACCCGCAGCCTAGGACGACGGCGCCAGCAGGGCCCGCAGTTCGTCTTCCGCGGCGATGGTGGTGACGAAGAAGAGTTCGTCTCCGTCCTCGATCACGTCGTCGCTGCTGGGGGTGATCGGCGCGTCGTCGCGCAGGATCGCCACCAGGGTCGAATCCTGGGGCCAGGGCACCGATCCGACCCGCGCGCCCGCCATGGGAGACGCCGCAGGAACCGTGAACTCGACCATCGAGGAAACTCCGGTCTGCAGGGTCAGCAGCCGCACCAGGTCGCCGACCTCTACTGCTTCCTCCACCAGGGCGGTCATCAGGCGCGGCGTATTCACGGCGACATCCACACCCCAGGAGTCGTCGAACATCCAGTCGTTCTTCGGGTTGTTGACCCGCCCCACCGTCCGCGCCACACCGAATTCGGTCTTGGCGAGCAGGGAGACGACCAGGTTCACCTTGTCATCACCGGTAGCGGAGACCATCACGTCGGCCTCGTCGAGCTTGGCGTCCTTCAGGGTAGTGAGCTCACAGGCATCACCGATCAGCCACCGGGCACCGCCGAGTCCGCTGCGGCCCTCAGTCTCGGGTTTCTCGTCGATGAGGAGCACATCGTGCCCGTGTGAAAGCAGTTCCTTGGCAATCGAGGAGCCCACGGACCCTGCACCGGCAATGACGACTTTCACTGGTTCTCCTTTTCGGGCGGCTGGGACAGCACCCGGCTGATTTCAGCGGTGCGCTCGACGTTCATCATGGCGTGCAGGACGTCACCCTGCTGGTAACTCGTGTCCGGCCGGGGAAGGATGCCTTCGCCGAAGCGGGTCAAATACGCGATCCGGACACCGGCCGCAGTCTCCACGGCGTGCAGGGGACGGCCCAGCCAGGAAGGGTCCAGTGCCAGTTCACCGAGAATGAGCCGGCCCGAGGATTCGCGGAAATCCCCGTTAATGCTTTGCTCGGGCAGGATCCGCCGGAGGACCTGGTCCGCACTCCAGCGGACGGCCGCAACCGTGGGGATTCCCAGGCGCTGGTAGATTTCGGCACGCCCCGGGTCATAGATGCGTGCGACGACGTGGGGCACGTGGAAGGTCTCCCTCGCAACGCGGGTGGAGAGGATGTTGGAGTTGTCTCCGCTGGAAACCGCCGCGAAGGCGTAGGCCTCTTCGATGCCGGCCTGGGCCAGGGTGGTGCGGTCGAATCCGACTCCCGTGACCTGCCGGCCCGAGAACGTGGGCCGCAGCCGCCGGAACGCGCGCGGGTCCTGGTCGATGACGGCCACTGAATGGCCTGCGTTGTCCAGGGTGTGTGCCAGCATGGCACCGACCCTGCCGCATCCCATGATCACGTAATGGGCCACCTTGTTCCTACCTCTGTTCCCGGCGGGATCCGCCCGTCGCTGCCGTCCCGTTTTGGGCCAAGGGACAGCTTAGTCCTGCCCGGTCCTTAAAACGTGGTGTGATGGTGTTTTAGCACCAACACGGAAGTCCGAACGCATCATGTCCCAAAACACCCTCCCCCCTGAAGACTCCCAGTCCGCGGACCTTGAACTGCGCATCGGTCCCGCCGCCCACGGCGGGCACTTTGTTGCCCGGCATGAGGGACGCGTTGTTTTTGTCCGCCATGCCCTGCCCGGGGAGCTGGTGCGGGCCCGCCTGACAGAGGCGGGGGACAAGGCGAAGTTCTGGCGGGCGGACACCGTCGAGGTCCTTGAAGCGTCCCCGCACCGGGTGGAGCACTTCTGGGCTCCTGCCGATGCGCTGCGGGCAGGGGCGCGCGGCCGCCTCCCCGTCGGCGGAGCAGAGTTCGGCCACATTGCCCTCGAAGAGCAGCGCCGGATCAAGGCGGCGATCTTTGCCGAGCAGCTTCAGCGCCTGGGCGGGCTCCAGCGCGAGGTCACCGTCGAAGCCGCACCGGGGGAGGACGACGGCGGACTGGGCTGGCGCACGCGTGCCAGCTTTTCGGTCGCTCCGGGCGGCAAGCTGGCGATGCACCCGCACCGCTCCGATGAACTGATCCCCGTCCAGGAAATGCCGCTGGCCACCGGCGCCATCAATTCCCTGAAGCTGTGGGACGTCGACTTTACCGGCACCGATCGCGTCGAGGTCGCGGCGCCGGCCGTTGGCGGGGCACCGCTGGTACTCCTCATTCCTTCACCTGGTACGCATCCAAGGACGCTGGCCCGCATCGCGTCCGAGATTGGAACGGCAGCCGATCCGGGCGCCGGAGAAACAGTTTCCGTTGCCTCCTGGGATCCCGAATCCCACGACCTCACCCGGCTTCGCGGCCGGACCTGGGTCCGGGAGAACGCCGCGGGGCACGACTTCCGCGTCACCGGTGCCGGTTTCTGGCAGATCCACCGCAGTGCGCCCCTCGCCCTGACCTCCGCAATCCGTGACGGACTGCAGATCCAGCCCGGGGAACGGATAGCGGACCTGTTCGCTGGTGCCGGGCTCTTTACCGCACCCCTGGCCGACGCTGCCGGGGAAACCGGGCATGTGCTCTCCGTGGAGGGCTCTCCGGGGGCAAGCAGGGATGCACGCAAGAACCTGTTCTCCTCTCCCCAGGTGGAGGTGGCCCAGGGCCGCGTGGACAAGGTGCTCCGTACCCGCGAAGGCGGCTTCGACGTCGTGCTCCTGGACCCGCCGCGCGCCGGAGCCGGCCGCACCGTCGTCGAGCAGATCGATGCGGCATCGCCGCGGGCGGTCGGCTACATTTCCTGTGACCCCGCGTCGTTCGCACGCGACCTGGCCTGGTTCCGCGAGGCAGGGTGGGAACTGGACGCACTGCGCGTTTTCGACCTCTACCCGCACACCCACCACATGGAGTCCTTCGCAGTGCTGCGCAAGCCGTAGGTGCGTCCGGGCCGGGATGTGGCGAGCGTAATGTTCCATCCCGGCGCGGTGCACAGGCCCACGGAACCGGCATCCGGCTAGGATGGGGAGTAGTTGTCCGGCTCCGGGCCGCAGGGATCCCGATGAGGAGTATTTCCGCGGCAAGGGACCGTCCGCCCGGGGAATCACCCACCATTCTCCGGCCGGCCCTCTTCAGCCCTGTCAGTTAGGAAAACCTAACTAGCGTGCGGCGGATCACTGGACAAAGATAAAACGGTGGCGAGAGGAGTCCTGTTATGAGTAATGTGGACAGCTTCGGATCCAAAGGCGTCCTTGACGTCAACGGAAACGAATATGAAATTTTCCGGCTGAATTCCGTCGAAGGCGCCCAGAGCCTTCCGTTCAGCCTCAAGGTCCTGCTGGAGAACCTGCTGCGTACCGAAGACGGTGCCAACATCACCGCGGACCACGTCCGTGCCCTGGCCCAGTGGGATGCCAATGCAGAGCCCAGCACCGAAATCCAGTTCACGCCTGCCCGCGTGATCATGCAGGACTTCACCGGTGTTCCCTGCATCGTTGACCTTGCGACCATGCGTGAAGCTGTTGCCGATCTCGGCGGCGATCCCAAGCGCGTCAACCCGCTGGCTCCGGCGGAAATGGTCATCGACCACTCCGTGCAGATCGATGCCTTTGGCAACGCCGGCGCACTCGAGCGCAACATGGAAATCGAATACCAGCGCAACGGCGAGCGTTACCAGTTCCTGCGCTGGGGCCAGACCGCATTCGACGACTTCAAGGTTGTCCCCCCGGGAATGGGCATTGTCCACCAGGTCAACATCGAGTACCTGGCCCGCACGGTTATGACCCGCGAAGTTGACGGCGTCCTGCGCGCTTACCCGGACACCTGCGTCGGCACCGACTCCCACACCACCATGGTCAACGGCCTGGGCGTGCTCGGCTGGGGCGTTGGCGGCATCGAAGCCGAAGCAGCAATGCTCGGCCAGCCCGTCTCCATGCTGATCCCGCGCGTTGTCGGCTTCAAGCTCACCGGTGAGATCCCGGCCGGCGCCACCGCCACCGACGTCGTCCTGACCATCACCGAGATGCTGCGCAAGCACGGCGTCGTCGGCAAGTTCGTGGAGTTCTACGGCGAGGGCGTTGCCTCCGTGCCGCTGGCCAACCGCGCCACCATCGGCAACATGAGCCCCGAGTTCGGTTCCACCGCCGCGATCTTCCCGATCGACGACGTGACCCTGGACTACCTCCGCCTCACTGGCCGCTCCGAGGAGAACGTAGCCCTCGTAGAGGCCTACGCCAAGGAACAGGGCCTCTGGCACGATCCTTCCAACGAGGTCAAGTACTCCGAGTACCTCGAGCTGGACCTGTCCACCGTGGTTCCCTCGATCGCCGGCCCGAAGCGTCCGCAGGACCGCGTGGAGCTCACGAACGCCAAGCAGCAGTTCCGTGCCGACCTGAAGAACTACGTCCACGAGACCGTAGAGGCCCAGAACGGCACCGTCGATGAAGCACTGGAAGAAACCTTCCCCGCTTCGGACGCTCCGTCCTTCGCCGAAGGCAGCACCAAGATCAAGGACGTCCAGCACGACCTGGTCAAGGAATCCGATGCTCCCGCTGAGCGCTCGGTCAACAAGGTGCCCGTCACCATGCCGGACGGCCGCAGCTTCGAGCTGGACCACGGTGCCGTGACGATCGCCTCGATCACCTCCTGCACCAACACGTCCAACCCGTCGGTCATGATGGCCGCTGCCGTGCTGGCCCGCAACGCCGTCGAAAAGGGCCTCGTTGCCCAGCCGTGGGTCAAGACATCGATCGCACCGGGTTCCAAGGTAGTTACCGACTACTACGAGAAGTCCGGCCTGATCCCGTATCTGGAGAAGCTCGGCTTCTTCGTTGTCGGTTACGGCTGCGCCACCTGCATCGGCAACTCCGGTCCGCTGGAAGACGAGATCTCCACGGCGATCAACGAAGCCGACCTCGCGGTTACCGCAGTGCTCTCCGGCAACCGCAACTTCGAAGGCCGCATCAACCCGGACGTGAAGATGAACTACCTGGCTTCCCCGCCGCTGGTAGTGGCCTACGCACTGGCCGGTTCCATGGACTTCGACTTCGAGAACGACGCCCTGGGCCAGGACGCTGAAGGCAACGACATCTTCCTGAAGGACATCTGGCCGAACCCGGTCGAGGTCCAGGAAATCATCGATGCCTCCATCGACAAGAAGATGTTCACTGACAGCTACGGCACCATCTTCGAAGGCGACGACCGCTGGAAGTCCCTGCCCACCCCCGAAGGTGCAACCTTCGAATGGGATTCGGAGTCCACGTACGTCCGGAAGCCCCCGTACTTCGAGGGCATGAAGGCGCAGCCCGAGCCCGTCACCAACATCGAAGGTGCCCGCGTGCTGCTGAAGCTGGGCGATTCGGTCACCACCGACCACATTTCCCCGGCCGGATCCTTCAAGTCCGACACCCCTGCAGGCAAGTACCTGCTGGAGCACGGTGTGGCCCGCAAGGACTTCAACTCCTACGGTTCACGCCGTGGAAACCACGAAGTCATGATCCGCGGCACGTTCGCCAACATCCGCATCAAGAACCAGCTGCTCGACGGCGTTGAAGGCGGCTTCACCCGCGACTTCACCCAGGCCGACGCACCGCAGGCTGCTGTTTACGATGCCGCGATGAACTACCAGGCTGCCGGCACTCCGCTGGTTGTCCTGGCCGGCAAGGAATACGGTTCGGGCTCCTCGCGTGACTGGGCTGCCAAGGGCACCGCACTGCTGGGCGTCAAGGCAGTCATCGCCGAGAGCTACGAGCGCATCCACCGCTCCAACCTCATTGGCATGGGCGTCCTTCCGCTGCAGTACCCGGCCGGCGTGAACGCCGAGTCCCTGGGCCTGACCGGTACCGAGACCTTCTCGGTTGAAGGTGTCACCGAACTGAACAACGGCACTACCCCGAAGACCGTCAAGGTCACCGCGGTGCCGGAGAACGGTGAGGCCATCACCTTCGATGCGGTCCTGCGCATCGATACCCCGGGTGAGGCTGACTACTACCGCAACGGCGGCATCCTGCAGTACGTACTTCGCCAGATTTCGGCGAAGTAGGCACAGCAGCCCGCTGAGGCGCAACGCCCCGTTTGCCCGCGTTCCGAGAAATCGGACCGGGGAAACGGGGCGTTTTGCCTTCCGGAGGAATCATCCGGCCCTGCGCAGGCGTTAGAGTTAAACGTTGTAACGGTGCGTTTGCCCGTTGCCTATGACGCAAGGGAGGCGCCCTTTTGGGACTTCTGGAAACCATCCGTGATCCGCAGGACCTCAGCAAGCTGAGTGACGCGCAGCTCTCGGCACTGGCAGGGGAGATTCGTTCCTTCCTGATCACCAATGTTGCCCAGACCGGAGGGCATCTTGGGCCCAACCTCGGCGTTGTGGAACTGACCATGGGCATCCACCGGGTCTTCGACTCGCCCCGGGACAGCATCGTGTTTGACACGGGCCACCAGTCCTATGTCCACAAGATCCTCACCGGCCGGCAGGATTTCTCCACGCTGCGCCAGCAGGGCGGCCTGTCCGGTTACCCATCGCGTGCCGAATCCGTGCACGACATCGTGGAAAGCTCCCACGCCTCCTCCTCGCTGTCCTGGGCGGACGGGATCTCCCGTGCCCGGCAGCTCACCGGCGAAGGCGACCGGTACACCGTTGTCATGGTGGGCGACGGCGCCCTGACCGGCGGCATGGCGTGGGAAGCACTGAACAACATTGCTGCTGACCAGCGCAGGCGCGTGGTGATCGTCGTCAATGACAACGGCCGGTCCTACGCTCCGACGATCGGCGGTGTTGCGGATTACCTCGCATCGCTGCGCCCGACCATCGACGCCGTACGCACGCACCAGATGTATGAAAACACCATGGACTGGTGGAAGGGGCGGCTGCAGAGCGGGGGACCGGTCGGCCGGTTTGCCTACCACAGCCTCCATGCGGCCAAGAAGGGCGTCAAGGACTGGTGGGCTCCGCAGGGCCTCTTCGAAGACCTCGGCATGAAGTACGTCGGACCGATCGACGGCCATGATCTTGCAGCGGTGGAGCAGGCGCTGGTCAAGGCCAAGAACTTTGGCGGACCGGTGATCGTGCATGCCATCACCGAGAAGGGCCACGGTTACGCTCCTGCCCGCGCCCACGTGGAGGACCAGTTCCACGCCGTCGGCGTCATTGATCCGGAGACGGGTGCGCCGGTTTCCGCCGGCGGAAAACAGTCCTGGACCTCCGTCTTCGCCACCGAAATCGCCGACATTGCCGATGAGCGCAAGGACATTGTCGGCATCACCGGCGCCATGCTGATCCCGGTGGGACTGCACCGCATGGCGGAGAAGCATCCGGAACGGGTGTTCGACGTCGGCATTGCCGAGCAGCACGCCCTTACCTCTGCTGCCGGCATGGCCTACGGCGGCCTGCATCCCGTCGTGGCGCTCTACGCGACGTTCCTGAACCGTGCCTTTGACCAGTTGCTGATGGACGTCGCGCTGCACAAGGCCGGCGTCACCATCGTCCTGGACCGTGCCGGTGTGACCGGACCCGACGGTGCCAGCCACCACGGCATGTGGGACATGTCCATGCTGCAGATCGTCCCCGGCCTGCACCTTGCCGCTCCGCGAGACGCCACGAGGCTGAAGGAAGAGCTGCGCGAGGCAGTCGCCATCTCCGATGCTCCCAGCGTGGTGCGTTTCTCCAAGGGAACGGTCGGACCCGATGTCGATGCCGAGGACCGGACCGAAGACGGCGTGGACATCCTGGCACGGCGGCCATCCGGCGACAGCCGCAACGACGTCCTGATCGTCAGCGTTGGCGCCATGGCAGAGATGGCACTTGACGTGGCCGACCGCCTGGGTGCGCAGGGCATCAGCTCCACCGTGGTTGACCCGCGCTGGGTACTGCCCGTCCCGCGTTCGATCATCCGGCTGGCCGCAGAGCACCGGATCGTCATTGTGATCGAGGACGGTGTGCGTGCCGGCGGAGTGGGTTCACGAATCCGCCAGGAAATGCGCGCTGCCGGAGTGGACACCGCCCTGAACGAGGTGGGCCTGCCTGCCGAATTCCTGGACCACGGCACCCGTGCAGAGGTCCTGGAAAGGGTGGGACTGACTGCCCGCCAGGTGGCAAGTGACGTCGTCGGACAGGTGCTGGGCACCAAGGTTCCGTTTGCCCGACCGCTTCCAGGTCAGCCGGCACCAACAGGACAGATTCCAAAGATCAAGTAAGCCCCGCACGGCCCGGCGGGCAAGGAAAGAAGGTGGCGTCCATGCCAAACGACCTCCCTGAACTCGCCGTCACCGGAGCCACCGGTGCGCTCGGCGGCATGGTGGCGCGCCTGCTGGCTGAAGCGGGCGTTCCGCAGCGGCTCCTGGGGCGCCACACAGCCAGGATGCCGCATCTGCCCGGCACTCCGGTTTTCGCCACCTCCTACGCGGACAGGGAGCATGCCGAGCGCGCGCTCCAAGGCGTGAAGACACTCTTCATGGTTTCCGCCGCGGAGAACCCGTACCGCGCCCAGGACCAGCGGACTTTTCTTGATGCGGCGAAGGAGGCGGGCGTCCAGCACGTGGTCTACACGTCCTTCATGGGCGCGGCACCCCATGACGTGTTCACCCTGGGACGGGACCATTGGGACACCGAGGAGTACATCAAGGCGAACGGCCTGAAGTACACCTTCCTGAGGAACTGCTTCTACCAGGACATCCTGCCGTCCTTCGCAGGGCGCGACGGCGTCATCCGCGGCCCCGCTGCCGACGGAAAGTTCGCACCGGTGGCCCGCAGCGACGTCGCCCGTTCCGCGGCCCGGATCCTCACTTCGCCGCGGGACCATGAGGACCGGATCTATACCCTCACCGGACCGCAGGCGATCACCATGGAACAGGTAGCCGAAATCCTGTCCCGTGTCACCGGAGAAGACATCACCTACCACGCCGAATCGCTGGATGAAGCAGTTGAGTCCAGGCGCCGTGCGGGAGCCAGTGACTGGCAGGCGGTGGCCTGGGCCACCAGCTATGCAGCCATAGCCACGGGTGAACTCGCGCAGATAAGTGACGACGTCGCCGTGCTCACCGGGGTGGCTCCGCTGAGCTTCGAGGACCATTTGCTGCAGGAAGGATAAAGTTCAGCGGCGGACTCTTCCCAACCGGCAAATGCGTGCCTAGGGTCGAAAATATGGCACACACACCCGGGGACCGCGTTGAGGATTTCCTGCGCGAATGCACTATTACCGGTTTGGACGAGTCCGACGCCACGCCTGCCGCGGACCTGTACGGGATGTACATCATCTGGTGCGAACAGGCCGGGCTCGAACCGGTTTCGACGACACTGTTCTCCCGCAGCGTCCAGGACAGCGGCATCCACCCTACGCGCCGCCGCCGCGAGAACGTGTACACGGGACTGCTGCCCACCGGGCCCATCCCCGTCCAGTACATCCTGGAGACCGACAAACCGCCGAGCCCCAACGGGATGAGTCTTTTCGGCGCCTAGCTTGTTGTTCCAGCGATAGAACGCGTGCTGTTGATAGCGTGGCAGGATGACCACCTATAACAGACTTGGCACTTCCGGCCTCACCGTTTCGACTGTCGGGCTCGGCTGCAACAACCTCGGCCGGTCAGGTACCGCCACCGAATCCCAGGAGGGAACCGACGCCGTCGTGCATGCCGCGGTGGACGCCGGCATTACCCTGTTCGATACTGCGGACACGTACGGCGCTGAGCCGGGCCTCAGCGAAATCCGGTTGGGCAAAGCCCTCGGATCGCGCCGGGCCGACGTCGTCGTCGCGACGAAGTTCGGCATGGACATGCAGGGGGCCAACGGGCCCGACTTCGGCGCACGCGGCTCCCGGCGCTACATCGTGACGGCGGCCGAGGCGTCCCTCCGCCGGCTGGGCACGGACTGGATCGACCTCTACCAGTTCCACACTCCGGACCCGCTCACGCCGATTGATGAAACCCTCGCCGCCCTGGATGACCTCGTGACCAGCGGCAAGGTGCGGTACATCGGGCACTCGAACCGCAGCGGCTGGCAGATTGCCGAAGCTGAGTTCACGGCACGGATCAAGGGAACGACGCGTTTTATCTCGGCACAGAACCACTACAACCTGCTGGACCGCCGGGCTGAGCTGGAAGTCACCCCTGCCGCAGAAGCCTATGGGCTGGGCGTGCTGCCGTACTTCCCGCTGGCCAACGGCCTGCTGACCGGCAAGTACAGCTCCGGCCAGGCCCCCGAAGGCAGCCGCCTGACCCACTCCCGCACCAACCTGCTGCAGAGCGCTGACTTTGACCAGCTGCGTGAGTTCGGCGACTTTGCCAGCGACCGCGGGCTGACCGAGGTCCAGGTTGCGTTCTCCTGGCTCGCTTCCCGTCCTTCGGTTTCTTCGGTCATTGCCGGGGCGACCAAGCCCGAGCAGGTGCAGCAGAACGCTGAAGCTGCGTCATGGGTGCCTTCGGAGAAGGACCTGGAAGAGCTGGACCGGATCTTCCCGCAGACGCCGAAGGTTGCTCTGTTCTAGTTCTTTGTCCCTGTCGCCTTGGGACGGCCGGTGGGTCCGGGACCGGGCCCGCCGGCCTCTTCTGTTGATGCCGCAGGCGCACTCTATACCGGGTCCGCAGCGTCGTTTGACGGGTTCCTCAGTCCGTGATTGGGCTTGGGTTCGGCGTGTCCCAGGACGGCCAGTGCAGCAGTCCCTGGGCCTCCAATTCAACGCTGAGGTCGACGGCAGCGGTGGTTGTCCATTCACTGACGGCTACCAGCGTTCCTGCCGAATACTCGCGCTGCTGCTCGAGAGGAAAGGGCGGGCGCCCGTAAGAGGCCAGTGAAAACCAGTTGAGGTATCCGACGGGAAACTTCCGAAGGAAGTGCTTCTCCAGCTGCACTCCCCGGTCCACCACCGCGGCCGTGACAGCGGTGGATCCCACGGCGGCGAATGCCGGTTGCCAGATGCCGATCAGCCCGCGGAACCATTCTGCCGCTTCTTCAGGGGTGCCGAGGCGGAACCCGTCGGGGAGTCGGAGCGAAATTCGGTTGTGTCCCGCACCTGCTTCAGCCGTGAACTCGAAGATTGTCCCGGTTTCGGGATCGTCGCCCTTATACAGGCTGTAGCGCGCCTCCAGCGTCCCGCACATTGATAGCCCGTCAGGGGCATCTTTTTGGCGCGGACTTTCGATCAGCGCTGCCAGTTCGACGGGATCCTCCGGAACGGGCTGCTGCCTCATCAACCCGGAGGTTCTCCCAGCGCGGATCAGCCACCGCGCCTCATCTGCCGGGAACCGGCCCCGGAGCAGCTGCAGGGTCGGCAGGATCCGGACAGCCACCTCAAGTGCGCTCTCTTGCCGGTTTCCCCAGTGCAGATCCGTCCACACCCACTCGCGCCCGCTGAGGGACAGGGCGTCTGCCACGGTCAAAGTCATGCGGCCCAACCTATCGGATGAATGCGGTTGCCGGCGGGACTGAGCCCCCCCCCACACGCTTGCGTCGTCGATGGCGCGGGGAGCACCTTGGACGAGTGGATTTGCCCGGGCCACTGGGGGCGGGTACCCGCCCCTGGGCCGTCCGGCTGTATTAGGGTGTGGGCTATGGGGGAACACCGGGAAATGCTGCTGGACCTGTCAGTGGAGAATTCCAGTGCTGACGAGCGCATGCGGGAAGTGCGGACGTGGTTCCGTGCCAACGGCTGGAGTTCCCCGGATCCGAACGCCTGTGACTACTTGTATTCCAAGCATCCTGCGGATGCCCTGGGGCCGCGCCTTCGGGAGCTGCTGCCCCCGATCAAACACTTTGCCATCTCCTTCGTTGCCGGGCACGAGCTGTATTTTCCTGGCGGCGGCCCCCTGGGGCCGGTGTGCCCGCAATGCGGCAACGAAAATGACTTTGACGACACGCTTCCCCTGGCCGTGGATTGGTTCGAGAGCCGGGTGGAACCCAGTCTCACCTGCCCCAACTGTGCCTGGCACGCGCTGTGGGGAGAGTGGGAGATCAGCTCCTCGCTCTCTGTATGCTCCTTTGCGGTAATTTTCGGTGACGTGTATCTGGAACCCGACATCAGAGCACTATCTGCCGACCTGAAGGACCAGCTGCAGGCCGAGCTGGGCGGCCGCTGGAAGCTGATGCATTTCTACGACTAGCATCTTGTGTCCGGCTTCGTGCCGCAGGTCGCTGGGCTCACGGTCGGTCTGCACGGCGAAGGCAGGCTAACGGTCCTTATGTTCGGCGCGGAAACCCTCGTTATCTGCGTTCAGGCCCTGCGCGAGGTTTGAATGGACCTCGGTGCGCGGGTCCGACCGGTCCTGGCTTCCGCTGCCGTCCGGTACCTGTTCTCCCAGGTTTTGCATGAGGTTGTCGGCGGCGTTCTCCAACGGATTCGAAGGTTCGCTTTTCGGATCCTTCTCATTCTTGTCGTCCACGAGTCCTCCTCAGTCTTTGACCATCAGCAAACTTACGGTTGTCATGTTAGTGGGAGTTGCCGCCGAAGGGGATGGGGTCCGTGCAAGCCATCATGCCTGCATCAGCCGCAGAACCGCGGCGCCGTCGCCGTCGAGCTCGCCTGCCCGGACCGGGCGGCCGGACACCGCCAGCAGGAGTGCCACGGCGGGTCCGCGTACCTCGTCTCCGGTGCCATGTTCGAAAGCCGCGTCGGACGCAATCAGCCGCAGCCCGTCCGCCAGCTCCCTGCCGCCGCCGACCTTCACCGACGTCTTTAGCTGATGCCGCAGCGCCGCGAGCACAGGCTCAGCGGGATACCGGCGGACAAGGTCCAGCGGCCGCCGGATGTCCTCCCCATGCACCACCGCCTCCACCAGGCGCGTGGCGGGAGGTGCCGGCGGGCCGCTGGTCCGGTGCTGAACGGAGCGAAAAGCCTCCAGGGTTTCAGCCGGGCTGTTTCCCCGGTGCTTCCGGACTCCGGCAGCGTTACTGCGGTCAAAGTCGAAGCGGGCCGTGATCATGCTGTGCAGGAATCCCGTCCGGGTGGTCAGGGCCGTGTCCACCAGATGTGCGAGGACGTCATGGACAGTCCACCCGGGACACAGTGACGGCGTGTGCCAGGCGTCGTCCGGCAGGCCATCGAGGTCTCTGAGAAGGGCGCGGCGTTCCTCGTGCACAGCCCGCCAGACGTCGGAGCTGCTTCGGGATGCCATATCCGGTACTCAATCAGCGCAGGAGCTGGTTGTACAGCCACCGGCACGATGTTCCGCGCAGCTCTGCATCGCCCAGGGCCACCCGCTTCACTGGACAGGACGTGCTCCAACGGGTCCTTCACAGGCTCCGACCTATCTGCTGGGGCGGTGATCACGCCGTTGGTGAAACCCGGGACCTATTCCGTGCCCGGGAGCATGTGTCCTGTTAGCGTCGATGGGTGAGCACTCAACCTGCTGTCAAGTCCGCTCCCAGCCCTGCCCCCGGTCCCTCCGGGAACGGCATGGTCCGTGTCCGGGGCGCCCAGGAAAACAACCTGCGCAGCGTAGACGTCGACATTCCCCGCGATGCAATCGTTGCCTTCACCGGCATCTCCGGTTCCGGCAAGTCCTCGCTGGCGTTCGGCACCATCTACGCAGAGGCACAGAAGCGGTACTTCGAATCGGTGGCACCCTATGCCCGCCGCCTGATTTCCCAGGGCCACAATCCCAAGGTGGAGGCCATTACAGGCCTGCCGCCCGCCGTCGCCCTCCAGCAGCGCCGCGGTACCGCCAGCTCACGCTCCACCGTGGGTACGCTGACCACGCTGTCCAACTCCATGCGGATGCTCTTTTCCCGCGGCGGCACCTATCCGGCCGATGCTGCGCCGGGCAGCCTGGACTCGGACGCCTTCTCGCCCAACACTGCCGCCGGGGCGTGTCGTGAATGTTCCGGCCTGGGCATCGCGCACACCGTGACCGAGGAATCCCTGGTCCCGGACCCGAACCTGAGCATCCGGGACGGCGCCATTGCTGCCTGGCCGGGTGCCTGGCAGGGCAAGAACCTGCGGGACATTCTGATCCATCTGGGTTACGACGTCGATGTGCCCTGGCGGAAGCTGCCGAAGAAAGACCGGGACTGGATCCTTTTCACCGAGGAACAGCCGGTGGTCACTATCACCCCGCAGCGCGACCGCGTGGCCAAGCCCTATAAGGGACGGTTCTGGAGCGCGCGCAGCTACGTGCTGCACACGTTGGCGGATTCGGGCAGCGCGAAGATGCGCGAACGGGTCTTGGAATACATGGTCTCCGGCCCGTGCCCGGTCTGTGGTGGAGCGGGCCTTCGCCCGGAGGCACTGGCTGTTACCTTCGCCGGCCGCAACATCGCCGAACTCAACGGAGCGACCCTGGGCGAGCTCGCGGAAATCATCCGGCCGACGGCGGAGCTCAAGGAAGCGGGTACCGCGTCCCGGTCCGCGGCCTCGAACGAGGACACCGAGGTTGCCGTCACCATCACCCGCGACCTGCTGTCCCGGCTCGAGATCCTGATCTCCCTGGGCCTGGGTTACCTCAGCCTGTCCCGCGCCACACCCACGCTCTCACCCGGCGAGATGCAGCGGCTGCGCATCGCCACCCAGCTGCGGTCCGGACTGTTCGGCGTCGTCTATGTCCTGGACGAACCCTCCGCGGGCCTGCACCCGGCGGATGCCGAGCCGCTGCTGGCCGTCCTGCAGGAACTCAAGGAGGCGGGGAACTCGGTGTTCGTCGTCGAGCACAACATGGACGTGGTGCGCAGGGCCGAGTGGATTGTCGACGTCGGTCCGCAGGCCGGCGACGGCGGCGGCACCGTCCTCTACAGCGGTCCGGTCGACGGGCTGGCCGAGGTGACGGAGAGCGCCACCCGGCCCTTCCTCTTCGGCGAAGCCGAGGAAACCAAGCCGGCCCGGCGCCGCGCTGAGCGCTGGCTCTCCCTGAAGGGCATCTCGCGGCACAACCTGCATGAACTCGACGCCGATATTCCGCTTGGCGTGCTGACCGCCGTCACCGGGGTATCCGGGTCCGGAAAGTCCACCCTGGTCAGCCAGGTTCTTGCCGAAGCCGTGGGTACCCAGGTCAACGGCGCACCGCCGGAAGAGGATGACGACGCCGGTGCGGGCGGTGACGATCCCAGGGTTCAGGTGCGCAGCATCAACGGACTTGAACATTTGGACCGCCTGGTGAAGGTGGACCAGCGTCCCATCGGCAGGACCCCGCGCTCGAACCTTGCCACCTATACGGGGCTGTTCGATGCGGTCCGGAAGCTCTATGCGGGCACGGATGAGGCTCGGGCACGCGGCTACACCGCCGGACGCTTCTCCTTCAACGTCACGGGCGGCCGCTGTGAAACCTGCCAGGGTGAGGGGTTCCTCGCCGTCGAACTCCTGTTCCTCCCCGGCACGTACGGCCCCTGCCCGCAGTGCCACGGAGCCCGCTACAACCAAGAAACGCTCGAAATCACCTACCGCGGAAAGTCCATCGCGGATGTGCTGGCCATGCGGGTGGAGACCGCGACTGAGTTCCTCTCTGATGTCCCGGCCGCGGTGCGCAGCCTGAACACCCTGCTCGACGTCGGCCTTGGCTACCTGCGCCTGGGCCAGCCCGCCACGGAACTCTCCGGCGGCGAAGCACAGCGGATCAAGCTGGCCACCGAGCTGCAGCGGGCACGCCGCGGCCACACGCTCTACCTGCTGGATGAGCCGACCACCGGCCTGCACCCGCAGGACGTGCAGCTGCTGCTTGCACAGTTGAACCGGCTGGTGGATGCGGGCAACACCGTCGTCGTGGTGGAGCACTCGATGAACGTGGTGGCGTCTGCTGACTGGGTGATCGACATGGGACCGGCAGGCGGCGACGACGGCGGCCGGATTATCTGTGCCGGGACCGCTGACGAGGTGGCTGCCTGTGAAGCCTCGCGGACGGCGCCGTACCTTGCTGCCGCGTTGAAGAGACTCTGACAGGGCGGTCGGAGGGTACGGAACGGCGGCTCGGCAATCGGTGTCAGCCGCCTAACCCAAACCCTGCTGCCGTCTAAATCGCAGGCAATACGGTGGGCACAATAACCTTCGGTGACTTGACGCTCTTTGGAGCGGGTTCCGCGAAACGTTTGGGGAGATAACGCTCCATTGCGGCTGTTTTTCCAGCGTTATCTCCACAAAGGTTAAATCCGGACGCTGCTTTCCAGCGTTATCTCCCCGAAGGTTGCGGGCTCGAGCGAAGGAGCGGAGCCCCACAAACGTGTGGTTGACAGCACGAACGGACCTGACGAGCATTGCGCTATGACCGAGCGGGAAGCACTGCCACTCCGTTTTGTCCTGGCGGCCCTGGGACTCTTGGCCCTGTTGTCGCAGACAGTGCTGCTGCCGAGCCTCGCGGGCGAGTACGCCGCAGCGTATCCGCAGATCGCGCACCTCGCCGTCCCGTACGCCATTGCGGCGGTTGCGGCGGTAGCCTGCCTTGGTGCGGCGCTGCTGGCAGCGTGGCGGATGCTCAGCATGGCGGTGGCAGAAGGCGAACTAACTCCCGGGACCCAACCACTGGATGTGAAAGGAAACAGCAGCATGGCCGCAATAAGCACCGGAACCACGGTGAACGAGGTAATGGACCAGTTGGCCTCCTTGGAGGACCCGAAGATGCGGGCGATCAACGAGAGACACGGTGATGACCACGGTGTGAACCTCGGCAAACTCCGCGCCGTCGCCAAGGAGCTGAAAACGCAGCCAGAGCTGTCCCGTCAGCTCTGGCATACCGGTGACACTGCGGCACGGCTGCTGTCGCTGTTGATCTGCCGGCCGAAGTCCTTCGACCAGGACGGGCTGGACTCAATGCTGCGGGAGTGCCGGAGCCCCAAGGTGATGGACTGGCTGGTGAATTACGTCGTCAGGAAGAGCCCGCACGCCGAAGACCTGCGCCGAGCCTGGTTCAGGGACCCGGATCCGGTGGTGGCCAGTGCCGGCTGGGCCCTGACCAGCGAGCGGGTCTCCAAGAGTCCTGAGGGCCTGGACCTGCCAGCCCTTTTGGACACGATCGAGGCGGAGATGCAGGACGCTCCGGACCGGCTGCAGTGGGCCATGAACACCTGCCTGGCCCAGACCGGCATCGCCCACCCCCAGTTCCGCTCCCGCGCCATGGCCATCGGTGAACGGCTCGAAGTGCTCAAGGACTATCCAACGCCGCCAAACTGTACGTCACCCTACGCACCCGTCTGGATTGCGGAGATGGTCCGCCGGCAGGCAGGGGAGTGAACCATGGGAAGGATTTCGCTTGACCTGTTTATGACCCTCGACGGCGTCTACCAGGGCCCTGGAGGCGCGGAAGAGGACACCTCGGACGGTTTCACCCTTGGCGGCTGGCAGGCTGCCTTCGCCGATGCTGAATCCGGCGCCGCGATCATGGCCGGCATTAACCAGATGGATGCGCTCCTGCTTGGCCGCAGGACCTACGACATCTTCGCCGGTTACTGGCCGCAGCGCGGAGACTCTAATCCGATTGCGGAGAAGTTCAACTCGATGGACAAATACGTTGTGTCCCGGACGCTGGACGAGGCCAGCTGGGAAGGAACAGCCGTCCTGTCCGCAGCTGAAGACGCAGCCGCTCTGAAGGACCGGCACGAGGACATCCATATCGTGGGCAGTGGCGCACTTGCCGGATCGCTCCTGGCGGCTGGAATCCTGGACCGGCTGAACCTCTTCCTGTATCCCGTCACGCTGGGTTCCGGGAAGCGCATTTTCGCGGACGGAGCCGGTGTCCCTGCGGCCTTCACACTCGCAGCCGCCCCGCAGTCTTTTTCCACCGGGGTGCTCCGCCTGGTCTATGACCGCAGCGGCTCCCCGGTAACAGGGCTCGACGCCGGTCAGTAGCGGCGGTAGTAACGGTTCCGGGCGGTCAGAATCAAGGCACCGATCGCCGCAGAAATCATCGATCCTACGATGACGCCGACCTTCATGTGGTCTGACGCGTCGCCGGCAGGATCGTAGGAGAGTTCACCTACCAACAGGGATACGGTGAAGCCGATGCCGGCGATGAAGGACATTCCAATCATGTCGATCCACGCCAGGGACTTGTCTATGGTGATCCCGCGGAGCCGCGTAATCAGGAACGTCCCACCGGTAATGCCGATCGCCTTGCCGAGGACCAGGCCCCCGATGATGCCCAGCGCGATGCTGTCTCCGAGGGACTCGAGCAGTCCGCTGAAGCCGCCCACTGTCACTCCGGCGGAGAAGAAGGCAAATACGGGCACAGCGACGGCGCTGGAGAACACGGACCACTTGTCCGCAAAGTGGGCCGCCAGGCCCTCGAAGAGCGGGGTGCCGTCTTCCCGGGTGCCGGCCGGAACCTTGGCGCGGCCCTTGGCAACAACGGGAACCATAAAGCCAAGCAGGACACCGGCCACCGTAGCGTGGATGCCGGAGGCATGGATCAGGGCCCAGACACACACACCCAGGGGAATCAGCACCCACCAGGTCCGGACGCCGCGCTGGACCAGCACAGCGAAGACCGCCAGCGGCAGCAGGGCGGCCAGCAGCGGCAGGAACGCGATGTCGTCGGTGTAGAAGACGGCGATGATGGAGATGGCCAGCAGGTCGTCCACGACGGCCAGGGTCAGCAGGAAGGTCCGTAGTGCCGGCGGCAGCATCCTGCCCACCACTGCGATGACGGCTACAGCGAAGGCGATGTCGGTGGCGGCCGGAATCGCCCACCCGTTGAGTGCATCCCCGCCGGCATTTAGGTTGATCAGCGTGAAGATCAGCGCTGGGACGGCAACTCCGCCCATGGCCGCGACAATGGGCACGACGGCGGTGCGCGGGTCCCGCAGCTTGCCGGCGACGAACTCCTCCTTCAGCTCAAGGCCAACAACGAAGAAGAAGACAGCCAGGAGGCCGTCCGCTGCCCAGGCAGCAACGCTGAGGTTCAGGTGCAGGGCTTCGGGGCCGAAGGAAAACTCCCGTACTGACTCGTAAAGGTCAGCCAGGGGCGAGTTGGCCAGGATCAGGGCAATCACGGTGGCGCCCAGCAGCAGGGCACCTCCTGTTGTGTCCTTGCCGAGGGTCTGGTGGACACCGCGCCAGATGGAGTGCGGCTGCTGATTTTCGGGCAGGGCAGGGGAAGAGTGGGACATGGCTGGTTCTTTCACGCGGGGTACCGGGGCAGGGCAGAGTGCACCTGTCCGTCCTCAGATCAGAACGCAGGTGCTTAGCAGGTGCGTGGCGGCGGGCAGCCGGCGATCTCGCCGTGCGCGTTGGTGCCCCAGGAACTCATCCAGCCGTTGGTTCCGCTGGCCCGCTTGGCCAGCAGCAGCCGCTTCAGGTACGCCGTCAGCACCTGTGCGGAAGCACGGGTAAACAGGAGGCGGCGGGCAGTCATGGCGTGAAGTCTAGCAAGGATGCTGATAAATCCGGCCCGTGTGACGCCGGCTGCCGGGCTCAGGAAGCAGGGGACAGGACAGCAGCAGCCCGTTCCAGGGCTCCCGGGATGATCGCGTAGTACGCCCACACCCCGCGCTTCTCGCGGCGCAGGATTCCGGCGTCCACCAGGATTTTCAGGTGGTGCGAGACAGTGGGCTGTCCCAGGCCAACGGGTTCCGTGAGGTCGCAGACGCAGGCTTCCTTGTTCTCCTGCGCGGCGATGATGGACACCAGGCGCAGGCGCGTCGGTTCCGCTACAGCCTTGAGGAGCTGGGCGAACCGGTGGGCGTCTTCGGTGCTCAGGATCTCCTGGGTCACGGAAGGGCAGCAGCCGTCGGCAACGGGCTCGGGAGCTCTCTGGGCAGTGTCCACCCAACCATTATGCACCTAGATTGACATCCGTCGATATAAGGCGGGATAGTCGACATTGACGGATATCGATATAGGTTCCGGCCGCGTCCCGGCCGCGCCAAACCCCTTCCTGCTGAGGAGCACTGTGCCCAACCCCGCCGCCGCACCAGCAGCCGCCCAGGCCGCCGCACGGCTTTCCACCCTTGACCGGTTCCTGCCGGTCTGGATCGTCGCCGCCATGGCAGCAGGGCTGCTGCTGGGCCGTTTCGTCCCAGGTATTGGAGCCGCGCTGGACTCGGTGAAGGTCGCAGACGTATCCCTGCCCATCGCCGTCGGGCTCCTGGTGATGATGTACCCGGTGCTGGCGAAGGTCCGTTACAACGAGACCGGCAAGGTGGTGGCTGACCGCAAACTCATGGTCACGTCCCTGATCCTGAACTGGGCAGCGGCGCCTGCGTTTATGTTTGCCCTCGCGTGGATCTTCCTCCCGGACCTGCCCGAATACCGCACCGGGCTGATCATCGTGGGGCTGGCCCGCTGCATCGCGATGGTGATGATCTGGAACGACCTCGCCTGTGGAGACCGTGAAGCCGCGGCGGTGCTGGTGGCCATCAACTCGGTTTTCCAGGTCCTCGCGTTCGGAGCGCTGGGCTGGTTCTACCTGCAGGTCCTGCCCGGCTGGCTGGGCCTGGAGACAACCAGCACGGACTTCTCCTTCTGGGCCATCACGCTCAGTGTGCTCATATTCCTCGGCATTCCGCTCCTGGCCGGATTCCTCACCCGTACGTTCGGTGAACGGGCCAGGGGGCGCGCCTGGTACGAGGGCCGGTTCCTGCCGAAGATCGGCCCGTGGGCACTCTACGGGCTGCTGTTCACCATCGTGGTGCTGTTCGCGATGCAGGGCGACGAGATCGCCGCGAACCCGCTCGACGTCGCACGCATCGCCCTGCCGCTGCTGGTCTACTTCGTGGTGGTGTTCGGTGCCGGCATGCTGCTCGGCCGGATCCTGAAGATGGGCTATCCGCGTACTACCACGCTCGCCTTTACCGCCGCCGGAAACAACTTCGAACTCGCCATCGCCGTGGCGATCGGAACCTACGGGGCGGCCTCCGGCCAGGCGCTGGCCGGCGTCGTCGGGCCGCTGATCGAAGTTCCCGTCCTGGTAGCCCTTGTCTACGTCGCCCTGTGGGCACGGAAGAAATACTGGCCTGCTGCTACACCAACCCCCGCAGCTCCGGCAGAAGAGGCACGCCGATGACCTCCGCAGCCAAACCATCCGTCCTGTTCGTCTGCGTCCACAACGCCGGCCGCTCGCAGATGGCCGCCGCCTACCTCCGGGTCCTTGGCGAAGGACGCATCGACGTCCGGTCTGCCGGATCCGAGCCCGCGGACCGGATCAACCCGGCCGCCGTTGCAGCGATGGCCGAAGACGGCATCGATATGTCCGCCGAGCTGCCGAAGGTCCTGACCACCGACGCGGTGCGGGAGTCCGACGTCGTCATCACCATGGGCTGCGGGGACACCTGCCCGGTCTTCCCGGAGAAACGCTACGAAGACTGGAAACTCGACGATCCCGCCGGACAGGGCCTCGACGCCGTCCGCCCGATCCGCGACAGTATCCGGTCCCGCATCGAAGTCCTGGTTGCCGACCTGCTGCCCGGCGACCCATCCCGACCCGCCCCCTTCGCTTAAGGAATCCCATGTCGAAGAACACCGACACCGCACTGTCCCAGCTTCCCGTCGCCGTTATAGGCTCCGGCCCGGTAGGGCTGGCTGCCGCCGCGCACCTGCTCGAGCGCGGACTGGATCCCGTCATCTTCGAGGCCGGCAGTTCACCGGCCGCCGCCGTCAGCGCCTGGGGGCACGTCCGGCTGTTCTCACCCTGGCAGTACGACGTCGACGCCGCCGCCCGCCGCCTGCTCGCCGGTACCGGCTGGCAGGAACCGGACGCGCAGTCGCTGCCCACCGGGAACGAACTTGTGGAGGAATACCTTCGCCCGCTGGCCGCCCAGCCCGCGATAAGCAGCGCTCTGCGGCTGAACAGTGAAGTCCTGGCCGTCACCCGGGAAGGGCTGGACAAGACCCGAACCGGCGGACGGGAAAGTACCCCGTTCCTGCTCCGGGTCCGGGATGCATCCGGCAATGTGGCTGACCACCGGGTCCGGGCCGTGATCGACGCCTCCGGCACCTGGAACGCCCCGAACCCTCTCGGACAAGCGGGGCTTCCTGCCGCCGGTGAAGCGGAGGCCTACGCCGCAGGGTTCATCACGGCTCCGCTTCCGGATGTTCTGGGCCGTGAGCGTGACCTGTTTGCGGGGCGGCACGTCCTGGTGGTGGGGGCCGGGCACTCGGCTGCGAATACGCTGCTGGCCCTGGGGGAGCTGGCTGAACTGGAGTCGGCTACCCGGATCAGCTGGGCGATCCGCAGCAGCTCGCCAGCCGGGGTCTACGGCGGCGGCGACTTGGACGGCCTGCCCGCCCGCGGCGCCCTGGGCACCCGGCTGCGTGCCCTCGTCGAAGCGGGACGAATTGAACTGCACACGTCATTCCGGATCACCGGGTTCAAGACGTCGGACAGCCTCACCGTTGTGGGTAGTACTCCGGCCGGGGAAAGGCAGCTAAACGTGGACCTGCTGGTTCCTGCCACCGGCTTCCGGCCGAACCTGGATATGCTGCGTGAGGTCCGCCTGGACCTTGATTCGGTGGTGGAAGCCCCGCGTCAGCTCGGACCGCTCATCGACCCCGAGTTCCACAGTTGCGGCACCGTGGAACCGCACGGCGCCAGGCTCCTGGCCCATCCGGAAAAGGACTTCTACATTGTGGGCATGAAGTCCTACGGACGCGCTCCCACGTTCCTGATGGCCACCGGCTACGAGCAGGTTCGGTCCATTGCGGCGGCTCTCGCCGGCGACCGGGAAGCAGCGGACAAGGTAGAGCTTGTCCTGCCGGAAACCGGTGTCTGCTCAACGGACCTGGGTGGCAGTTGCTGTGATGCGCCTGCGGCTGAGGACGCCGCACTGGAACAAGCATCCTGCTGTGGGACAGCACCGGAACCGGAACCGGGACCGGAAGAGGCGCAGTCGTCCTGCTGCGGGACGCCTGAGCCCGCGTTCCTAGGCATTCCCACCGGTTTGGCCCACGGGCGCTCTGCCCGGGAGGAGAATTAGGGGCACAGCGTGTGTAACGTCGCGTGGAGCGGCCAGAACTGCGCAGACGGCAGCGGGGTCCCTGAAACGGCTGCCTCCAGGAACGTCAGGTGGGTTATCCAGCCCGGGAGATAGGAAGAGGCGAGATCGCCGAGCTTGAGATGACGCAGCTCGAGTAGGCATCCCTGTTCCGTGGGATGAAGACTGATGTCCAGCTGCGATTCGGGTTCGTCCGGAAAGTCCCAGGTCATCACCAGCAGGTATGGTTCCTGAGCCATGATGACCAGGCTTCGGGACACCATGCCGTCCCCATGGTCGATCACGAGCTCACCTCCCGGCGCGAGATCACACTCGCTCGCGGTGCCCAGCCACTGGGACAACACGGCCGGCTGGCTGAACGCGTTCCAGACGTCTTGGGGATGCGCATCGAACGTCCAGGACACGGCAAGGCTGTCCTCGGCCATGGCGTAGTAGGAAAGCGGCATGGCGACGATTCTGGCACACTGCTGCTTCCGCCGGGGACGTTTATCGGGTCCGCACCCAAGCGTCACTGTTTGGCTCCCGGGACCACGTCTGCCGCGGCGCGTCTGCTTCACGGACGACGTCGGTCAGCCACAGGGTGCTGCCAGGATCCCATCCCGCGAGGACCGTGGCGGTGTCCGTGTCCACTTCAAGTGCCCGGCCCGCGGTCTGCAGATAACCGGAGACGGTCAGGTGCACTGCGTCCCATTCACCGGCAACCCGTTGCCAGTCCGGGATCACCCACGGACCGTCCCGGCCAGTCGTGCGAAACCAATCGTGTCTGCGGGAAGCAGTGACCTCCACAGGATACGCGTGGCAAAGCGAGATCCAGTCCTCCGCGGTGTGTATCTCAAAGGTTCGTCCAACTCCGTAGACCGGAATCACTGTCGCCACCCCCCAATTGAAGGAGTCCTCCACCAGGCTCAGTCCGGCGGGAATGCTGTCTACGGCCCGGGTGAGTGCAAGTGGGAATGACCACCAGTTTCCAGAGAAATTCGCATAAACGCTCTCCGGGCGCGCCCGTGCAGCCTGGACTTCCTCGGCACGTATCTCCTTCGCCCACCGGAGTAAGACCTCCTGCGGCTTATCTTGCAGCGGTGCCGGATCCTCTGCGGAACGCCAGTTGATGGCCCATTGCTCCGTCTGACGCACCTGCGACCAGGCCTGCCATGTCCGGGTAGTGACGATCTGCCCAGCGACCGGCTGGAGGGCTGCGGTGATGGCCGGCAGACCGGCGAGCACGTCTTCTCCATCGGGTTTCTGCCAGTAGCGTGCCGTACCGACAGCTCGTTCCAAGGCCCGCGCGGCGTTCTCGTCCGTGATGCTGGACGTATCGATCGAACGAAGTGCTGCCGCCAGGCCCTCCACGGAGGGGTCTTCGCTTGGTGCACCGGCATCTGAACTGTTGCTGGACAAGGCGAAGAGGACAGTGGATGTTCCCTTGCCGGGGTCCAGCTCATACCCAAGATGGAAGGCGGCGTTTCGAACGCCGGAATCAAGTTCCATCGCGAGTTCAAGACACAGGCGCCGCCCGCGGGGACCCTTAAGCAGCAGGTCAGGCTCGGTTTGCATCCGCTCATCCTTGCATACGGACAGCGGCATGCTCATGCTCCAGGAAAGCTCTACGGCACGGACATGGACTATCGCCGGGCCGCTGCGCGGGTGAGTGCCAGATACCCGCCCAGGAATCCAGCCCCGGCGGCGACGGCGTTTGCCGCGAGGGCAAGGAGGGCGCCGCCTCGGTGACGGCCGCGAAGGCGCGCGATGAGCGAACCCGTCATGAGGAAGATGGCGATGTCCGTGCCCAGGGCATGAATCCCGCCGATCCGGTGCTCGGCGTTCCGAAGCTCTGTCCAGTCGCTGGCGCCTGCGAGGGAAGTCGGTACCGCCGCTGCGATTCCAGCTCCGACCAGGAGGGTGGCACTGCGGCGGGCACGGGCTCCACCGACCAGATCGAGGATCGAAGCGCTGATCCAGCAGCCGAGCGGCAAGTCCGTCAGGATTGGGTGCAGCGAGTGGCCCGCGATGCGGCCGTTGAAGGGGGTATGCCGAACCCAACGAAGAACGGGCCCGTAGAGGTATTCCTGGGTCCTGGCAACGCCTTCGGACACAGGACTCTCACCGACGGCCTGCATCAGGCGTTCGGAGGCTGTTGAACCGTTCACGCATCCCAAGGTACGCCCGTGCGGCACAGCTGCCTAGAGAGAACAGCCGCTCACGTGCAGAGGAATTCCCCGCCGCAAACCTTTGGGGAGATAACGCTCTTTAGGGACGGTTCGGGAAAACCTTTGCTGAGCTAACGCTGCTTTGACCCGCTCATAACAGCGATATCTCCCCAAAGGTTCGTTGGCGGCGGGCGAACCCGGGCGGCCGTGAACGGCGGGATACAGGCATACTGGGTCCCATGGCCAGCGACTCAGCAGGGAATGACAACGAGCACCGTGTCCCAACAGGCGACGCTGAGCCACCGCAGGCCGCTTCCAGGCTTCAGTGGTCCAATAGCGGCATTCCTCGGCGTATTCACCGCTCTGAACATCATTCTTATCGTGGCGGATGCCCCAACGGGGATGCGGCTCATCCCCACAGGACTCGTCTTGGCCGCAGCGCTTGGAGCGTTCATAGCTGTACTGCTCCGCCGCGCACGCCATCACTAGCAAAGAGCAACGGATGCAACGCAAAAGCGCCGGACGGGCCGGGTGAGGCGGCTTTAATATTCCCGGCGAGCTCTGCGAGCAAAGGGAATTTCGTTGCCGCCGTTCCGGTCCGCCCGGCGCGTGCCAAGCATGCCAAGCATGCCAAGCGAATGAAACGGAGATGAGCTAGACAGCAGCCGGAACAGCACCGGCGTTGAACAGCTTTCCGTTCACTCGGTCCGAGGCTCCAACACGGTCCAGGTACGGCGTGATGCCACCGAGGTGCATCGGCCAGCCGGCGCCGAGGATGACGCAGAGGTCGATGTCCTCCGGACCAGCCACCACGCCTTCGTCGAGCATCATGCCGATCTCCTCAGCCAGGGCGTCCTGCGTGCGGCGCAGGACCTCCTCGGAAGTGGACGGCGAATCGCCGAACGTCAGCAGGTCCAGGGTTTCCTGCGGCACGTAGGGCTTGCCGTCCCCGTCCTTCTGCCACAGTGACTTGATACCGGCGTCGATGAGCTTCTGTGAGTTCTCCGAAACGTGGAACCGGTCGCCGAAGGCAGCGTGCAGGGACTCCTGCACGTGCTGCCCAACAGGCAAACCAACCAGGGCCAGCAGGCTGAACGGCGTCATCGGCAGGCCCATGGGCCGCAGCGCGTTGTCCGCCGTGGCGGCATCGGTGCCCTCGTCAAACACCTTGGTGATCTCGCCGAACATCCGGCCCAGGATCCGGTTGACCACAAACGCGGCAGCATCCTTGACCAGCACTGCAGTCTTCTTCAGCTGCTTGGCCAGGACAAAAGCGGTGGCCAGCACGGCGTCGTCGGTCTTCGGGGCACGCACGATCTCCAGCAGCGGCATGACAGCCACCGGGTTGAAGAAGTGGAAGCCTACAACGCGCTCGGGGTGCTGCAGGTCAGCAGCCATTTCCGTCACCGACAGCGAGGAGGTATTCGTGGCCAGGATGCACTCGGGGGAGACGACGGCCTCCACCTCGGCGAAGACCTGCTTCTTGACCGACATTTCCTCGAACACGGCTTCAATCACGAAGTCCGCGTCGGAGAAGGCTTCCTTGGACACGGATCCGGTGACCAGCGCCTTGGTGCGGTTCGCGGCGTCGGGGGAGATGCGGCCCTTGCCCAGCAGCTTGTCCACCTCGGCGTGGACGTAGCCCACACCCTTGTCCACGCGTGCCTGGTCGATATCCGTCATGACCACCGGCACCTTGAGCTGCTTGGCGAACAGCAGGGCCAGCTGGCTGGCCATCAGGCCTGCACCCACGACGCCGACCTTGGTCACCGGACGGGCAAGCTTCTTATCCGGAGCACCGGCGGGACGCTTGCCGCGCTTCTGCACCAGGTCCAGGAACGCGTAGACGGTGGACTGGAACTGCGGGGTCTGCATCAGTTCGGCCAGTGCGTCGCACTCGGCTTCGCGTGACTGGTCGCGGGTCCAGTTCTTGCCGGCTTCGAGCAGGTCCAGCACCTTGGCCGGTGCCGGGGCGGCGTTGGAGGTGCGGGCCTCCACGAAGGCACGGCCGGCAGCAACGGCGGCGTCCCAGCGGTCCGCAACCTCGGCAGGCTCGACGGCGTTGGGACGGTCCACGCTCTCAGCACCGGTGATGATCCGGGAGGCCCAGGCGAGGGACTGCTCCAGGAAATCGGCCGGTTCGAACAGGGCATCTGCCACGCCGAGCTTGTAGGCAGCCGGACCCGAGAGGGTGCGGTTGTTGCTCAGCGGGTTCTCGATCATCACCTTGACGGCGTTCTCGGGCCCGATCAGGCGCGGGAGCAGGTAGACGCCGCCCCAGCCCGGAACCAGGCCGATGAATGCTTCGGGCAGGGCCAGGGCCCCGGCGCCCGTCGACACCGTGCGGTAATCGGACTGCAGGGCAATTTCGAGCCCGCCGCCGAGGGCAACACCGTTGATGAAGGCGAAGCTGGGAACGCCCAGATTGCCGAGTTTGGCGTAGACATCGTGCCCCAGAGCCGCCATGGCGACGCCGTCCTCGTACTCGCCGAGGGTCTTGACCGCGGAGAGGTCCGCGCCGGCCACGAGGTAATGCGGCTTGCCGGTCACGCCGACGCCCACGATCTCACCCTTGTCCGCACGCTCCTTCAGCGCATCCAGCACGTTGCCCAGTTCCAGCAGGGTGTTCGGGCCCAGCGTGGTGGGACGGGAGTGGTCGACGTCGTTGTCCAGCGTGATCAGGGCAAAGGTGCCGGCACCGCCGGGCAGCTCTACGTCGGAGACGTAGGAGTGGGTGACAACCTCGTTCGGGAAGAGCCCGGCGAGGCGCTGGAAATCAGTGGCAGTCATTTACTTCGAAGCCTCCGTGGACTCGGTGTTGTACTCGGGGTGGTTGGGGTTTTCCCAGATGACGGTGGCGCCCATGCCCAGGCCAATGCACATGGTGGTCATGCCGTAGCGCACCGAGGGGTCTTCCTCGAACTGGCGGGCCAGCTGGGTCATCAGGCGCACGCCCGAGGAGGCCAGCGGATGCCCGACGGCGATCGCGCCGCCGTAGCGGTTCACCCGGGGGTCGTCGTCGGCAATGCCGAAGTGGTCCAGGAAGGAGAGCACCTGGACGGCGAAGGCCTCGTTGATTTCGAACAGGCCGATGTCCTCGATGGACAGCCCGGTCTGCTTCAGCGCCTTCTCCGTGGCCGGAACCGGCCCAATGCCCATGACCTCGGGTTCAACGCCGGCGAAGGCGTAGCCGACCATGCGCATCTTCACGGGCAGGCCAAGTTCCTCGGCGGCGTCGGCGGACGCCAGCAGAGCGGTGGTGGCGCCGTCGTTCAGTCCGGAGGCATTGCCTGCGGTGACCCGGCCGTGCGGGCGGAAGGGGGTGCGCAGGGTAGCCAGGTCTTCTACGGTGGTTCCCGGGCGGGGCCCTTCGTCGACTGTGCTGAGGGTCCAGCCGGCACCGGCCTTCTTAGTGGCAACGGGCACCAGGTCCGGCTGGATCTGGTTGCCGGCGTAAGCCTTCGCGAGCTTCTCCTGGCTGGCCGCGGCGTAGGCGTCAGTGCGTTCCTTGGTGATGTCCGGGAACCGGTCGTGCAGGTTCTCGGCAGTGTTGCCCATGTTCAGGGCTGCCGGATCCACCAGGCGCTCGGTAACGAAGCGCGGGTTGGGGTCGGCGCCGTCGCCCATCGGGTGGTGGCCCATGTGCTCCACGCCGCCGGCAATCACGACGTCGTACGCGCCAAAGCCGATGCCCGAAGCAGTGGTGGTCACAGCGGTCATGGCGCCGGCGCACATGCGGTCGATGGCGAAGCCGGGAACCGTGCGGGGCAGACCGGCCAGCAGTGCGGCGGTGCGGCCGATGGTCAGGCCCTGGTCGCCGGACTGGGTGGTGGCAGCAATGGCCACTTCGTCCACGCGCTCCGGCGGCAGCGACGGGTTGCGGCGCAGCAGTTCGCGGATGCACTTGACCACCAGGTCATCGGCGCGGGTATCGGCGTACATGCCCTTCTCGCCGGCGCGTCCAAAGGGGGTCCGAACGCCGTCGACAAAAACGACGTCCCTGATCTGCCGTGCTCGGCTCTGTGGGCTCACGTACTGCTCCTCTTTGAGATGTGGATTAGCTCACGCTCAATGTTACTCGCCAGTAACTTAGGCTGCAAGGGCTGCAGCCGCGTGCCGCGGGCGAACTCCAGCCCAGCAAACTCCGGCAGATACGGCAAGACCCGGAACCAGCGAGTCGCGGATTCCGGGTCATGGAGCCGGGTTGGCAGGGTTAGACGGTTGTGGCGTCCTGCACTTCGCCGACCAGTTCTTCGATGATGTCCTCGAGGAACAGGACACCGGTGGTGTTGCCTTCAGCGTCGAACACGCGGGCCACATGGGCGCCGGTGCGGCGCATGGTGTCCAGGGCGTCCTCCAGTTCGCTGCCGCGGAAGGCTGAGGCCAGGCGCCGGATGCGCTTTGCCGGAACCGGGGCGTTGAACTTCTCCGCCGTGTTCAGGTCCATCACGTCCTTCAGGTGAAGGTAACCGGTGAGCCCGCCGTCGGCGTCGGCCAGGATGTAGCGGGAGTAGCCGTGGAGGCCAACTGCCGCCTGGATGTCCGCCGGGGTAGGCTCGGCCGGGACCAGGACCATTTCGGGCAAGGGAACCTCGACGTCGGCAACGGTCTTCGAGGTGAACTCGAAGGCGTTGGTCAGGGTGCCGGTTGCATCGTCAAGCACACCTTCGCGGGTGGACTGCTCCACGATCGTGGCGACTTCGTCCAGCGTGTAGGTGCTGGTCGCCTCGTCCTTTGGCTCCACCTTGAACAGGCGCAGCACGCCGTTGGCGATGGAGTTCAGCGTCCAGATGACGGGCTTGAAGATCTTGGCCACGAGCACCAGCGGGGGAGCCAGGAGCAGCGCCGCCTGTGAGGGTATGGAGAAGGAGATGTTCTTCGGGATCATCTCGCCCGCCACGACATGCAGGAAGGTCACCAGCAGCAGTGCCACGACAAACGCCGTGATGCTGATGGCCTCCGGCGTCAGCGGCGTGTTCGCCAGTGGGATTTCGAGCAGGTGGTGGATGGCCGGTTCGGAAACGTTCAGGATCAGCAGCGAACAGACAGTGATGCCGAGCTGGCTGGTGGCCAGCATTAGCGTGGCGTGTTCCATCGCCCAGAGTGTGGTCTTTGCCGCCTTGCTGCCCTGGGCGGCCTTGGGCTCAATCTGGGAGCGGCGGGCGGAGATGACGGCGAATTCGGCACCCACAAAGAAGGCATTGACTGCCAGCAGCACGAAGAGCCAGATGAGGCCGGGCAGATACTCACTCATTGGGTGGCTTCCTTCGTCAGGGTATCGACCAGGCGGTCGTGCGCGCTGCGCGGTGATTCCGAACCGGGGTTGGGGGTGAAGCGCAGGCGCTCAACATGCGTTCCAAGGACGCGCTCCACGCGCAGGACGCCGTCGTCGACTTCGACTTCATCGCCCAGTTCGGGCATCCGGTCCAGGCAGTGCGTGACAAAGCCCGCCAGCGTCTCGTAGTCCTCTCCGTCAGGCACAGTGATTCCGGCACGGTCCAGGAGCTCATCCGGACGCAGCGACGCATCGAAGGTGACCGAGCGGCCGGTGCGGACGACGCCGACGCGTGCGCGGTCGTGTTCGTCTTCCAGTTCGCCGACGATTTCCTCGACCAGGTCTTCCAGGGTGACGACGCCGGCGGTTCCGCCGTGCTCGTCGGTCACCACGGCGATCTGCAGGCCCTGGCTGCGCAGGATGCCCAGGAGGGAGTCAACGCCCATGGATTCGGGGACCCGCAGCGGCGGGACCATCACGTCTGCGGCGGTGGTGGTGGCACGTGCGTCCAGCGGCAGTGCGAAGGCCTGCTTGACGTGCAGCACGCCCAGGATGTCATCCGAGTCCCGTCCCAGAACGGGGAAGCGGGAGTATCCGGTGGTGACGGCGGTGGCGATGATGTCCTCGGCCGTGTCCGTTGCCTGGACACCGACCATGCGCACTCGCGGAGTCATGACGTCTTCAGCGGTGTGGTCGCTGAAACGCAGCGTCCTGTGCAGCAGCTCGGCGTGGTCCTGGTCGAGTACCCCTTCCAGCGCGGAGCGGCGGACCAGGAAGCTGAGTTCCTCGGCGCTGCGCGCACCGGAGAGCTCTTCCTTCGGTTCGATGCCGAAGGAGCGGATGACCTTGTTTGCCGTGTTGTTGCACACCAGGATGACGGGTTTGAAGACGGCGGTGAACAGTGCCTGGAACGGAATGACCACCTTGGCGGTGGCCTTGGGCAGTGCCAGGGCAAAGTTCTTGGGCACCAGTTCGCCAATGATCATGGAGAGCAGGGTGGCGACGGCAACGGCGATCACCGCGCCGGTGCCGCCGACGACTGCCTCGGGAACGCCGACGCTCAGCAGCGGTCCGCGAAGCAGTGCGCTGATGGCCGGTTCAAAGGTGTAACCGGAAAGCAGGGTGGTGAGGGTGATGCCCAGCTGGGCGCCGGAAAGATGGGTAGAGGTAATCTTCAGGGCCTTGATGGTGGGACCAAGACGCTTTTCTCCGGCGGCCTGGCGGGCCTCCAGGTCACTGCGGTCGAGGTTGACCAGGGCAAATTCAGAGGCCACAAAGAGGCCGGTACCGACAGTCAGCACGAGGCCAACGCCGATCATGAGCCATTCATACAGATCATTCAACGGAGGTGCCCCCCTAGAACCAAATTGTCTGGCACACAGGAGGGCATGGGTTTATGAGAAGGGTCGTCCATAGTAGCCAAGATCCTACGGCCCTTTCCTAGGAAATTCCTGAAAGTGCCTAGCCAGAGGGATGTTTGGGACAGATTGTTGCCGATCTGTCACAAAACCGGGCCCGGCGGTGTCTTATGTACAGCCGGAACGACCGGTGCAGGAGAACTCGAGGAGCGAGAAATGCAAACGGATACCACCACAGCGGCCACGGTCATCCTGGGCGGCGGTTATGCCGGTGTTATGGCAGCGAACCGGCTGGCCGGACGCGGGCAGGAAACTGTCCTGTTGACTCCCGATCCCCGCTTCACCGAACGGATCCGGCTGCACGAATTCACTGCCGGCGGCAGGGCGGACCCCACGCAGGACTACCGCTCGCTGCTGCACCCGGCGGTGCGCCTGGTGTCCGGCGCCGCCACGGCGATCGACCCCTCGGCGAGGACGGTGCAACTGGCGTCCGGAGACTCGATGGGGTACGCATACCTGGTGTACGCAGTGGGCAGCGGAAGCGCCCCGGCCCCCGCCGGCGCCGTCGCCCCGGACCGGATGGATGGCGCACGTGAGGCGCGGAGACGGCTCAGGGACCTGGCGCGCGGGGAACGGATCGCTGTTGTCGGGGGAGGGCTCACTGCCGTGGAGATGGCGGCAGAGATCGCCGGGCAATACCCGGACAACCCGCTCACCCTGTATGCCTCCGGGACATTGGTTCCGCATCTGGCAGAGAGCACCCGCAGCGGCATGCTGGCGAGCCTGCGCCGGGCAGGTGTTGAGGTGCATGCCGGCAGCGTGGATCCGGACCACCTTCCGGAGGCGCCCCTGGTGCTGTGGTGCGCGGGGTTCGGTGTCCCGTCCCTGGCTGCGCACAGCGGCCTGCCGGTTAACGCTGACGGCCGGCTGGTGGTGGATTCCTCTCTCCGGGTCCCCGGCCAGGACCGGATCTTCGGAGCAGGGGATGCTGCCGTGATTGGAGCGCCGGGCTATGGCTACCTGCCGATGACCTGCGCCACCGCGATGCCCATGGGTGCCGAAGCGGCGTCGAACATCCTCCGGCTCCGGGCGGGAGAGCCGCTGCCGCGGCACGACAGCGGTTTCCAGGCGCAGTGCATCTCGCTGGGCCGCCGGGACGGCGCGGTGCAGTTCCTGACGCCTGGGTTCACCCCGCGGCGGTTGCATGTCCACGGACGGTCCGCTGCCGTCTTGAAAGAGGTAATCTGCCGAATGACACTGCGGTGGATCCGCGGGGAGGCACGAAAGAGCGGAGCCTACACATGGCCGAGGGGCCCGAAGCTGAATCCACAGCCGGTGCCGCGGGCGGCATGGGCCTAACCCGGGAGGCCGACTTCCTGGCCCACCGGGGCATGGTCTTCACTATCGCCTACGACATCACGGGAACCGTGGCCGACGCGGAGGACGTGGTCCAGGAAACCTACCTGCGTTTCTCCGCCGTCGGGCACCCGGTGGACAACCCGCGGGCCTACCTTGCCCGGACCGCGGCGCGGCAGGCGCTGAACTCGGTCCGGGCGTCCGCCCGGCGCCGGGAGGAGTACGTCGGAGACTGGCTGCCGGAGCCGCTGCCCACCGGCGCCAGGGAGCAGGCAGACCCGCAGGTCGCGGCACTCACCGCGGCGGAAGTCTCCACGGCCATGCTGGTGCTGATGCAGAGCCTCAACGGACCGGAGCGGGCAGCCTTTGTGCTGCGCGAAGTCTTCGGGTTCGAATACCGCGAAATCGCGGCCGCGCTCGGTGCCGGCGAGGCTGCTGTCCGCCAGCTGGTGCACCGGGCCGGTGAGAGGGTGCGTTCCGGCCTGCCGCGGACGGTGCCGGACGAGGCAGAGCACAGGACCGCCGTCGAACGCTTCCTGCAGGCCGCGATGACCGGCCAGGTACAGGACCTGCTGGACGTACTGGCTCCCGAGGTCGTGCTGGTCTCTGACGGCGGCGGTAAAGTCAGTGCCGCGCGACGGACGGTGTACGGTCCGGAGCGGGTGGCGGCGCTGCTGCTGGGGCTGGCTGCCAAATACGGCGAAGGGGCGGTGCCGGAGTTCATCGAGTTGAACGGGCTGCCGGCCGTTGCCTTCCGGGAAGACGGACTGGTCACCACGGTGTTCCAGCTTTCCTTCCGGGACGGACTGGTGACCGGGGTCTTCGCCATGCGCAACCCGGAGAAACTGGTCCGGCTGCAGCCCTGAAGACTATTCCTTTTCCGGCAGCGGATCAGGGTCCAGGAAAGCGACGGTCAGGATGGCGGCCGATTCGCGGATCTGCCATTCCCGGGCACCGAGGGAACGCAGCGCCTCGCTGACGGAATCCAGGTCGATCGGAGTCGGCGGGCGCCAGGCGATGCGGCGCAGGTGATCCGGCGTCAGCAGGTTCTCGACCGGCAGGTTGAGCCGTTCCGCCTGGGCTGCCAGGCGCGGTTTGGCGGTATGAAGGCGGGCAGCGGCCGCCGGGTCGTTGCGTGCCCAGACCCGCGGGGGCGGCGGGGCGTGGGTGGGGATATGCAGTGGCGGCAGGTCTTCGGTGTCCGGCGCAGCTGCGATGCTGCGCAGCGAGCGCGGGGCTTCTTTCTGTGCAGCACGCCCGTGGAAACCGGGAGTGCTGAGCAGCGCCGGAACGGTGGAGGGCATGGCCCTGGCCGCAGCGACGATCGCGGAGTCCGGAATCAGCCGGCCAGGGGCGGTGTCGCGGCGCTCAGCCAGCTGTTCGCGCTCAGTCCACAGTTCACGGACCGCGGCCAGCTGGCGGCGGTCCCGCAGCTGATGCATCCCGGAGGTGCGGCGCCAGGGGTCAGTGCGGGGCGGGGCCGGTTCGGCGCTGCGGATAGCCTCGAACTCTTCCTCGGCATACTCAAGCTTGCCGTCAGCCTCCAGGACCTTGATGAGTTCTTCACGGAGTTCCGCCAGCACCTCGACGTCCAGTGCGGCATAGCGCAGCCAGGGTTCGGGCAGCGGCCGGGTGGACCAGTCGGCCGCCGAGTGTTCCTTCGCCAGGCTGAAACCCAGCAGGTTTTCGATGACAGCGGCCAGTCCGACACGTGGCAGCCCGGCCAGCCGGGCCGCCAGCTCCGTGTCGAAGAGCTTATCCGGCCACATGCCCAGTTCCGACAGGCACGGCAGGTCCTGGGTGGAGGCGTGAAGGATCCACTCAACCCCGTGGAGCGCTTCGTTGATGATGCTCAAATCGCGCAGCGGTTCCGGATCAATGAGCCAGGTGCCGGCGCCTTCGCGGCGGATCTGGACCAGGAACGCCCGCTGTCCGTACCGGAAGCCGGAGGCGCGTTCGGCGTCCACGCCGGCCGGGCCGGTGCCGGCGGCCAGTGCCCGCGCTGCGCGTTCGAGCCCCGCCACGGTGTCAATGACCAGCGGCACCCCGTCGCGGGGAGTTTCAAGAACGGGAAGGGGAGGAGCGTCGGCAGCGGGATCGGCTGCTGGTGCTTCGGAAGCGGTTTTGCCGGAAGTTTGCGCGGTCATAAGGACTTCAGTCTATCGAGTACCGGCGGGATTCCCGCTTTCTGCACCCGGGCACGGGAATCCGCGCGGACATTTGTTAGTTCAGGCGCCGACGCGGCAGCGGTGAGACGCCTTCGGGGAGGGGCGGCAGTCCGGCGAAGGTGCAGACCATATCCGACCAGGCCTCAAGATGGCTCTGCACATCGGCGTCGGCCGGAGTCCAGGAAGCCCGCAGCTCAATGTCGATGGCGTCGCTGCGTCCGGCCAGGGTGCCGTAGCTCTCGGAGAGGATCCTCGTTGCGGTGCCGCCGGCAGAAGAGTACCGGGCGCCGTGTTCCTGCAGGGCATCAACCAGCCAGGTCCAGGCCACTGAACCCAGCATCTGGTCGTTGCCCATGTCCGGCTCCAGTTCGGCCCGGATGTACGTCACGATGCGGAAGGTGCCGTTCCATACGGCGCTGCCCTCGGGGTCGTGCAGGAGGATGAACCGTCCCGTAGCCAGTTCCTGGCTCTCGGGCAGCACAGGTCCCACCGGGCCATGGAAGGTCGCCGCGGCGGGAACAGGACCGGAGATGCCGACGTCGGCGGCCAGTGACACGGCGAACGGGGCCAGCCGGGTCGGGGCCGGGATCTCTTCCAGCCGCAGTTCAGGCCGGCACTTGGCACGGCGCAATGCCCCAAGAGCTGTCAGGAATTCGGGGGGCACCTGTGACAGGTCACCAATCGCACTCACCCTCGAAGATTACGGCCGGTCCGGCCTGCTGCCGATCAGGCTCGCCGGTGTGTCCTTTTCGTTACGTGGCTTTAGCTTACGGACCGGCGGGCGCGACCGACAGGGCCAGGGATCAGCGTGCGGCGGAAACCTCTGAAGCGATGGCTGCGGCGAAGGCATCCACGTCCGCTTCGCTGGTGTCGAACGTGCACATCCAGCGCACTTCACCGGTGGCCTGGTCCCAGTCATAGAAACGGAACTGGTCGCGCAGCTTATCGGCCACGCCGGCCGGGAGGGTGGCGAAGACGGCATTGGCCTGGGTCGGTTGGGTCAGCGTCACGCCGTCGATCTGTTCGACGGCAGCGCGCAGGCGGGCCGCCATGGCGTTGGCGGTAGAAGCGGAGCGGTGCCAGAGGTCCGTCCCGTAGAGCGCAATGAACTGCGCGGAGACAAAGCGCATCTTGGAAGCCAGCTGCATATTCATCTTGCGCAGGTAGTCCAGCCCGGGGGCGGCGTCCGGATCCAGTGCGACGATGCACTCGCCGTACATCATGCCGTTCTTGGTTCCGCCCAGGGAAAGAATGTCGACGCCGGCGTCCGTGGTGATCGCGCGGAGCGAAACGCCCAGGGAAGCAGCAGCATTGCCCAGGCGGGCACCGTCCATGTGCAGCTTCATGCCGCGTGCGTGAACGTGGTCGGCGATGGCCTGGATTTCCTCGACCGTGTACAGCGTTCCCAGCTCGGTGGACTGGGTAATGGAGACCGCCAGCGGCTGGGCCCGGTGTTCGTCGCCCCAGCCCCAGGCCTCGCGGTCAATCAGTTCGGGGGTCAGCTTGCCGTCCGGCGTGGGAACCGTCAGAAGCTTCATTCCGCCCACGCGTTCCGGGGCACCGTTCTCGTCGACGTTGATGTGCGCAGTGGAGGCACAGATGACGGCGCCCCAGCGAGGCAGCAGCGACTGCAGGCTGATGACGTTCGCACCGGTGCCGTTGAACACCGGGAAGGCCCGCATCCGGTTGCCGAAGTGTTCGGTGAAGACTTCACGGAGCTTTGCCGTGTAGACATCCTCGCCGTAGGCGACCTGGTGTCCCAGGTTGGCTGCAGTCAGGGCATCAATGATCTCCGGGTGGACGCCTGAGTAGTTGTCCGAGGCGAAAGCACGCAGGGCGGGATCATGAAGGGAGGCAGTATCAGTCACTAAATCAGTCACGAAAATTAGTATCTCTCAGGGTGGGTCTTGGCTGAAATCGGTTCTTAGGCGCGCGGAACCAGATTGATCCGCTTGCCGTTGATCTGTCCCGCCGGCGCAGTGAACAGGCTGGTGGCAGCGCGGGCAAGCTCGGAAACATCGGTATATCCGGGGAACTTCCGCTCCGGGTGCTCCGCCCGCATGGCATCATTCACGAGCGCCTTCACGACGAAGACGACGGCGGCGGCACCGGGGCCGCTGAACTGCGCGGCGATGGCATGGACCCAGGCCTCGGCCGCAGCCTTGGCCGCGGCGTAGCCTGCGTTTCCCGGTGTCGGGGATTCCACCGCGGTGGAGGAGACAATGGCCAGGCGCCCGTGCCCGGACGCTGCCAGCTGCCCAACGAAGCTGCGGCTGACGTTGCGCAGCGTGGTCATGATGTTCTGCTGCAGGAAATCCCAGTCATCGTCGCTCTGGTCCTCGAGGGTGCCCCCGCCCCGCCAGCCGCCGACCAGGTGGATGAGGCCGTCGATCCCGCCGTAGCCCTGCATGTCGGAGGCCAGGGACGCCACATCGCCGGGGCGGCTGAGGTCGCAGGTGCGCAGCTCGACGCCGGCAACCAGGCCCAGGGATTCATCGAGCCGTCCGGCGCTGGAGCCGACGGCAATCACCTGGGCTCCGGCGCGGGCCAGTGCGGTGCAGACGGCGGTGCCGGAGGCAGAGGACGCTCCGGCTACGAGGACCCTCAGGCCCTCAAGTGCGGATGCTTCCCCTGCTCCGGCTGCGCTCATAGTGTGCTGCTCCCTGTGATTCCAGCGGTGGATTCGATGACCGGCGCCATCTTCTTCGACAGCGCTTCGTAGAACATGGACAGCGGGAATTCGTCGTCGAGTACCTGGTCAGTGAGCGCCCGCGGCGGGCCGTCCAGCGGCAGGGCATCCGGCCCCTTGGCCCAGCGCGATGCCGGGTGCGGAGTCACCGTGCCTGAAATCAGAGTGTACGCAGCGAGCCAGTGGGCTGTCTTGGGCCGGTCGATGGAACGCCAGTACAGTTCCTCGATCTCCTCGCCCAGCCGGATCACGACGGCGGGAACTTCGTCCCAGTCGATGCTCAGCTTGCCGTCGGTCCAGTGCAGTACGTGGTTCTGGTGCATCCAGGCAAAAAGAAGCTGTCCGCCGAGGCCGTCATAGTTGCGCACCCGGGAACCGGTGATGGCGAAGCGGAAGATCCGGTCAAAGATCACCGCGTACTGCACCAGTGCCGCGGTGCTGCGCGCCTTGGGGTCGGCGTCGTCGTCGTGCTGGATCTTTACCGCTTCGCGGAACGCTGTCAGGTCGCAGCGCAGTTCTTCCAGCGAGTAGAGGAAGAACGGCATGCGCTGCTTGATCATGAACGGATCGAAGGGAAGGTCGCCGCGCATGTGCGTGCGGTCGTGAATGAGGTCCCACATCACGAAGGTCTCCTCGGTGAGTTCCTGGTTGTCCAGGAATTCCGCCGCAGCCTCGGGAAGCTCCAGCGAGGTGATCTCCGCGGCGGCGCGGAGCACCCGGCGGAAGCGGGCGGCCTCGCGGTCGGCGAAGATGGCACCCCAGGTGAAGGTGGGAGTCTCTCGGACAGCAACGGTTTCCGGGAAGAGCACCGCGGAATTGGTGTCGTAGCCCGGGGTAAAGTCACGGAACCGGATCGGAACGAAGAGCTTGTTGGAGTATTCCCCAGCCTCCAGGCCGGCAATGAACTCAGGCCAGATGACTTCCACCAGCACGGCTTCCAGCAGGCGGGACCGTGAGCCGTTCTGCGTGTACATCGGGAAGACCACCAGGTGGAGCAATCCGTCGGTGCGGTCCAGCTGCGGCTGGAAGGCCAGCAGTGAATCGAGGAAATCGGGCACGCCCAGGCCGGCTTCGAGCCAGCTGTCCAGGTCGCTGATCACCAGCCGCAGGTACTCGGCATCTTGGGGGAAGGCCGGGGCCAGTTCGGCCACGGCATCGCGGACCGTCTCCAGCAGTGCTCCGGCAGCCGTGCGGTGCTCGGCGGGAACCGAACCATCCTGTTCCTGGAACTGCGCAAACTGCGTGGCCGCGCTCTTCAGGCGCTGCCAGGCGGCGCTGGATTCGGGAGCGGCGAGTTCAACGGCGGAGGAGCTGAAGACGGTGGACGACATGGCGGAGACCTTCCAGTTGCACGGACTCCCGAACCGGGAGTGAGTGATGGTCCCAGCGTAGCCAGAAATCAATCAAACTTAGCCTTATCAAGCAGTCAAGTAAGTAATACTTATGCTTCCCGGGTCTCGGCATGGCGTTTGGCCCAGCGGCCCTTCGGGTGGTCAACCGCAACTCCGGCGTAAAACGGAGACCAGGCGCGGGCCGCGCCGCTCACCTGGTAGTAGGTGTTGGCGGCCACGACCAGGATCACCGCTGTTCCTGCCGTCAGTGCCGTCGTCAGGCCCGGAACTGTGTCCACCGGGAGGTTCCAGGCCATGAGGGTGCGAAGGGCGCTGTCCACGCACAGCCCGACGCCCCACGCAATGCTGCTCACCCGCCAGATTCGGCGGAAGCGCGGCAGTTCAGTGAATAGCCGGTCCCAGTTCCCCGGCCACCCGAACCGTCCTTCGAGCACCGGCTTGGACATCACATAGACCAGGGGCCGCCGGGTAGCGGAACTCACGAGAAACCACAGCCCGGAGACTCCCATGACCAGGGCGCCGCGGGCCAGCAGGAACCTCTCATCCCCGGGGATTACGGAGACCACGGTGCTCAGGACCATCAGCGTCAGGGCATACAGGCCAAAGGGGGAAACCTTCCGGGCACGGAGGAGATCCACCAGTGACCCGGCGACGGACACGGCTGCTCCCGCCAGCAGTGCCGTATAGGCATCGATGCCTGCTGCGCGCAGGCCGTAGAACAATGCCACCGGGATGAGGAACTCGATGGCTGCGCGGAGGAGCCGGGCAGCCGGGGATTTCCTGCGCGCGGAACCGGTCCCGGCCGGCACTGTGCGGTGTGCGTTGATCCTGCCCATATACTGCCTCCCGGCATGGATTTCCGGCTGAAGTTCTTAGTATGAGACGGCGTCTGGTGCGTCGAATCGTGTGGCGAGTTCGAACAATTCGGCGAGCTCGCGACCGTAGGCGGCGCAGTCCGTTTCAGGCGCCCGCTCAAGCACAAAGGGCAGCCCGTCGATGCTGCGCTGGACAGCGTGGGCCATCACTGCGGGATCGAAGGAGCGGAACTCCCCGCTCTCCTGGCCCTGCCGGAGAAGGTCCTCGAGCGGGGCGGCTGCCGCGGCGTCGTCGGCGGTTGTGTACTGCAATGCTCCGGCCAGCACAATGCGGGTCAGGGCAGTCATGTCGGACCTGTTGTTGTCGATGAACCCGACCGTTGCCGTGATGTAGGCCTGCAGGGCACGCGCCGCTGTTTCCTCGGCATGCACTGCAGAGCCGGTCCATGCTCCGATCCGCTGGATGACCTGGGCGGCACAGGCGCTGATCAGGTCAGCCTTGCCGGCGAAGTGGTAGGAGATCAGCCGGGTGCTGGAGAGCTGTGCCCGCTCCGCTATGCGGGCATAGGAGGCGCGGTCATATCCCTGTTCGGCGATGACGGACAGCGCGGCGTCGACGATTTGCGCCCGCCGCGCAGCACCCGTGAAGGACGGCTCTTTTACCTGCATGGGTAAAAACTACGCCGCGCAGGTAAACAGGAACAGGGCCTGCCGGAACTTTCTGCGGAGGACCCGCCGGCTGCCTTAGTAGCCGCGGCTGTTGGGTGACTCGGTGCCGATCACGGCCAGCGGAACATCGGGGTGGTTCTTCTCCACCCGGCGCAGCGCCCAGACGTCGTTGAACACGGCCACGTAGGCCCCGTCGGTACGGAGAAGGACTTCGGCTCCGTGTACGTTGCTGAGCACCTCGGCAGCGGAGGCGTCAGTCAGCCGGGCCATGGAGTAGGAGAGCTGCTCCATGCGCATGGGGGCGTTGAAGTCCTGGTTCATCCGGTCTTCGACGACCTCGAACTGCATGGGGCCGACGGCCGCCAGCACCGGAGCCTGGTCACCTCGGCGGTCCGAGCGCAGCACCTGGATGATGCCTTCGTGTTCGAGCTGGTCGATGCCGCGGCGGAACTGCTTGTACCGGCTGGGGTCCTGGGACCGGGCGACCCGGAAATGCTCGGGGCTGAAGAACGGGATGGGCGGGTAACGGACCGGCTCATCGACGTAGAGGCTGTCGCCCACGCGCAGGGCAGAGGCGTTAACCAGCCCGACGACGTCGCCCGGGTAGGCCTGGTCGATCACTTCGCGCTCACGGCCGAACAGGTGCTGGGCGTACTTGGTGGCGAAGGTCTTGCCGGTGTTCGCGTGCGTGACGACCATGCCGCGTTCAAAGATGCCGGAGCAGACGCGGATGAAGGCCACGTGGTCGCGGTGCGCCTTGTTCATGCCGGCCTGGACCTTGAACACAAACCCGGAGAACGGAGCGTCGACGTCGCGGGAGTTGCCGTCTTCGTCCACGCGGGCGCCGGCGGGCGGAGCCAGGTCCACGAGCGTGTCCAGGATCTGCTTGACGCCGAAGTTCAGCGCAGCGGAGGAGAACAGGATGGGCGTGGCCTTCGCGTCCAGGAATGCCTGCCGGTCAAATTCCCGGCCGTCAATGACCAGCTCTGCCTCACCGAGGGAATCGGTCCAGGCATCGCCCTCGGCGGCTTCGGCTTCTTCGGGGGTGAAGTATTCTTCCAGCGCCAGTGAAGCGCCGGAGTTCTGCCGGGTGAAGCGGACGAACTCGTCCTTCTGCAGGTCCCAGATGCCGCGGAAATCGCCGGCGATGCCAACGGCCCAGGTCAGCGGCATGGGTGCCAGGCCGGTGCGCTCGGTGATTTCGTCCATCAGGGCCAGCGGGTCGAGTCCGGGGCGGTCCCACTTGTTGATCACGGTGATGATCGGCAGGTTCCGGGAGCGGCAGACTTCGAAGAGCTTCATGGTCTGGGTTTCCAGGCCCTTGGCGGCGTCGACCAGCATGACGGCGCAGTCCACGGCGGCGAGGACGCGGTAGGTGTCCTCGGAGAAGTCGGCGTGGCCGGGGGTGTCCAGCAGGTTGATGACCGTATCCCGGTAGGCGAACTGAAGCGCGGTGGAGCTGATTGAGATGCCGCGGTCCTTCTCCATCTGCATCCAGTCAGAGACCGTCTCGCGGCGGTTTTCCTTGCCGTTCGTCGCGCCCGCCGTTCCAATGACCCGGGCATGCAGGGCCAGCGCCTCGGTCAGCGTGGACTTTCCGGCGTCGGGGTGGGAGATGACGGCGAAGGTGCGCCGGCGGGCGGCTTCCTTGCCGATTGCCGGATTGGCGCTCGCACGGACGGGAGTCTGGACCTGTGAGGACACTGCCGCTGCTTTCAGGAGTGGGAAGTGGGTGGGGCGCTGCCCAAGGAACAGCCTTTCCATTCTAGCCGCCGATCGCAAACCGGCTTTCCGCGCCGCGGCAGGAGGCGGCCCGGCTGGGTTTAGTGTGGTGCACAGCACAGGCCGCACAGGATGATTGGGCAAGGGAGCCACCATGGCAGAAGTATTCATTGTTGACGCGATCCGCACGCCGGTGGGACGCCGCGGCGGTGGACTGAGCACCATCCACCCGGCGGACCTGGCGGCTGCGGTCATCGGCGAAGCGGTGCACCGCACCGGGATCGCATCGGACGAGTTCGACGAAGTGATCCTCGGCTCCATCGACCAGGTGGGGCCTCAGGCCATGGACATTGCCCGCACGGCGTGGCTGGCCGCCGGACTCTCCGAACGCGTGCCCGGAACCACGGTGGAGCGCCAGTGCGGTTCCGGCCAGCAGGCGGTGTCCTACGCCGCGCAGGCTGTTATGAGCGGAACGGCTGATCTGGTGGTGGCAGGCGGCGTGCAGAACATGTCCGCCATCCCCATCGGCTATTCCAACACCGCGGCTGCCGAGCTGGGCTTCCCCAATCCCTTCGCCGGCTCGGCAGGCTGGGAAGCCCGGTACGGCACACAGCCAATCTCGCAGTTCATCGGCGCCGAGATGATGGCCGAGCGATGGGACCTGTCCCGCGCCGAGATGGAAGATTTCGCCGTCGCCTCCCACGAGCGCGCGCTGGCTGCCCAGGCGGAAGGCCGCTTCGACCGGGAGATCCTGCCTGTGGCCGGGATCCGTGCGGACGAAGGCCCGCGTACCCCGGACCGGGCGAAGATCGAATCCCTGGCCCCGCTGCGGGAAGGCGGAAAACTCACCGCGGCCACTGCGTCGCAGATTTCCGACGCCGCTGCCGTCCTGCTGCTGGCCTCGGTGGACGCGGTCCGCCGCTACGGCCTGCGTCCGCGTGCCCGTATCCACCACATTTCCGCCCGCGGGGATGATCCGGTGATGATGCTCAGCGCACCAATCGAGGCAACCCGCCACGCACTCAAGCGCACCGGCATGTCCCTGGCGGACATGGACCTCATCGAAATCAACGAAGCCTTTGCCTCAGTGGTCCTGGCCTGGCAGCGCGAACTCGACGCTGACCTGGACAAGGTCAACGTCAACGGCGGGGGCATTTCGCTGGGGCACCCCATCGGAGCGACGGGAGCCCGGATCATGACCACGATGCTGCATGAACTCGAACGGACGGGCGGCCGCTACGGGCTGCAGACCATGTGCGAGGGCGGCGGGCAGGCGAACGTCACGATTATCGAGCGGCTCGGCTGAACACCCCATCTTCTCCTAGACTTCGGCCATGACTTTTAGTTTCCTGCCCATGGTGAAGTCCGGCGATGAGACCCGCGCGCTGGTGCAGTTCCTGACCTCAAACCGTTTCCCCTTCCACGTTATGCCGGCCCATTCCGAGGAGTCAGCCAGGAAGCTCGTGGAGGAAGGACGTTTCTGGAGCGGGGAATCAATCGGGTTCTGGATCGACAACGGTCCAGAACGCATTGGCCTGGTGGTCCTGGACGATCTGGAAGAGGACAGCCCCATGTTCGACCTGCGGCTGGCGGAGGAATTCCGTGGCCGCGGCATGGGCGTCCAGGTGCTGAAGGAACTGTGCGCCATGGTCTTCGACCGGTTTCCGGAGATTGTCCGGTTTGAAGGGCAAACCCGTGAGGACAACATCGCGATGCGCAGGACGTTCCTGCGTGCCGGGTTCCTGAAGGAAGCGCATTACCGCCTGGGCTGGCCCACCGCTGACGGCACCCGCGTGGCGTCCGTTGCCTACGCCATCCTGCGGCAGGACTGGGAGAACCAGGAGATCACGCCGTTCGACTGGGAAGACATTTCCGCCTAGACGGCCCCCGCAGCCCAGCGCAGCCGGAGGCTTTCCTCGAGTTCCTGTTCAGCGAGGCTGCGCTGGATGCGTTCGAGTTCCGCTTCGAGCCGGGGAACCCACCGGTTCTCGACGGCGCGCTGCCGGGTGCGGGTCTCGGCGAGTTCCCTGGTGACCAGCAGCAGCGCCCGCGCGTCAGCGGCGTGGACCACGGCAGCGGCGAGCGCTTCCCGATGCGATGCGGCAGCATAGGCGAGCGCTGAGGATCCTGCGGGAGGGACCTGCGCAGGCAGGGTGACCGAGGCGCCCTCGGGGTAGCGGATTCCCATCGCGCCTCCCCAGACGATGCCGGCTGCGGCATACGAATCCGGAACGGCCCCGTGCATGCGCCCCAGCCCGTCCATGGCCAGGGTGCGGGACAGCCACAGCGCTGCGTTCCGGGCCGCATGTTCCCACGCCAGCCTGCTCTGTTCCGCTTTTTCCTGCCGGTTGCTGATCGCGATGCGCAGGATCTGCTGCTTGCGGTCCAGGAGTTCCGCGCCGCGGCGGGCAGTTTCGAGCCTGCGCTCCACTTCGGCCCGTGCAGCCCGGCCCGAGCCGCTCACAGCCGGGCACCGCCGACCGGTCCGGGCAGGTAGCGGTCCAGCAGTTCGGGGGAGAGCATGCTCAGCTCACGCCGCGGAAGAACTGCCAGCGCCGTCCAGGCTATGGACAGGGTGTCTTCCAGCGAACGGTATTCGTCGCGGCCCTGGTTCAGCAGCTTCTCCTCCACCACGGAGCGGAACTCAATGTAGGCGCGGTCAGCTTCACCCAGCGCTGCCTGCCCCACGAGCTCGGCCAGCTCGGAGGCCTGCCGGGCACGGGCCATCGCGGCCAGCACCTGTGCCGCCACGTCCAGGTGGTCTTCCCGGGTCCGTCCCTTGCCCGCACCGGACCGCATCAGCCGGGACAGGGAAGAGAGCACATCCACCGGGGGATAGATGCCGCGGGCGTCGATGTCGGGGGAAAGGACGATCTGCCCTTCGGTGATATACCCGGTCAGGTCAGGTACCGGGTGGGTCATATCTCCCGAGGGCATGGTCAGCACCGGCACCACGGTGACCGATCCTTCGCGTCCCTGGACCCGGCCGCAGCGTTCGTACAGGGTTGCCAGGTCGCTGTAGAGGTAACCGGGATAACCCCGGCGGGCAGGGATCTCCTTGCGCGCCGCGGAGACTTCACGCACGGCCTCGGCGTAGCTGGTCATGTCACTCATGACCACCAGCACGTCGCTGCCCTCCTCATAGGCCAGGTGCTCGGCGATGCTCAGCGCGATCCGGGGAGTGAGGATGCGCTCAATCACGGGATCATCGGCGGCGTTCAGCAGCAGCACCAGTTCTCCGGCGGCGGAGCGCTCCTCCAGCCGGTCCCTGACGTAGGCGATGTCCGCGTGGGTCATGCCCATCGCGGCGAAAACCACCCGGAAGTTCCGCCCGCCGGTGCGTGACTGCGCCGCAATCTGCGTCGCCAGGGTCAGGTGCGGCAGGCCGGGGACGGAGAAGATGGGCAGCTTCTGGCCGCGGACCAGGGTGGTGAGGGCATCGATAGCGGACACCCCTGTGATGACGGCTTCCTGCGGGGGTATCCGGTACACGGGATTCAGCGGCCAGCCGCTCACGGGCTCGGAGGTTTCCGACGTGACGGGCGGCCCGCCGTCGAGCGGCACCCCGCGGCCGTTGCACACCCGCCCCAGCCACTGCGGACCCACCGGGATGTGCAGCGGTTTTCCCTGGAACCGCACCGAGATGCCGCCCGGCTGCAGCCCGCCCGTTCCTTCCAGGACTTGGAGGACAGTTTCCTCACCGTCGATTTCCAGGACGAGTCCGTGCCGTTCTTCGCCGCCGTCGACCTCCACTGTGGCGAACTCATCCCAGCCCACCCCCTGGGTCTCGCCGAGGATCATCAGCGGCCCGCGCAGCTCACGCACGTCGCTGTAGGAGACAAGGTTCCGGGGGTCCGGGTTCATTGCAGCTCCTTCAGTCCGGCCAGGAAGGCTCCGGCGCGCTCGCTGACGCCGGCGGCGTCGTCAGGTCCCGCCGCTTCACGCAGGCGCAGCAGGGGAGAGAAGTCGTAGCTGTCCACGCTGGAGGCAGGCACCCCGGAAGCCACCAGCTGCTGGCAGGCATCGATCGTGTCCAGCACCGCCTGCAGCAGGGCCGCCCCCTTGGCGGCGGAGCAGTAGCCGTCATTGGCGCTCAGGGCGTTCTGCACCAGCACGCCGTCGCGCAGCAGACGCCCGCCCAGCAGGATCATTTGCTCGTGCCCCGGCAGGGAAGCGGCACCGATGATTTCCGCGAGCGCTGAAAGCCGGTCAGCTTCGGCGAGCACCAGGGCGGCCCGGGCACGGCGACCGGCCCATTCCGGGTCGCCGTTGGCGGCGTGCCAGCGGCCCAGGGACTCGGCATCCCGGGAGAAGGAACCCCGCCAGCTGACCGCAGGGTAGTGCCGGGAGTAGGCCAGGTCCCGGTCCAGCTGCCACAGCGAACGGACGAAGCGCTGGGTCCCGGTGGTGACGGGTTCGCTCATGTCGCCTCCCGGGGGTGAGACGGCGCCGATGACGGTCACTGACGCGGTCGCCCCGCCCAGGGTGGTAGCCAGCGACGCCCGCTCGTAGAACGCCGCAAGCTCCGAGGCCAGTGAGGCAGGATAGCCTTCCTCCGCCGGAAGATCCCCGTTGCGGTTGGCGAACTCGCGCAGCGCCTCGGCCCAGCGTGAGGTGGAATCGGCGATGACCACCGCGTGGTATCCCATGTCCCGGAAGAATTCGGCGACGGTGACTCCGGTGTTGATGCTGGCTTCGCGCGCCATCATCGGCATGTTGGACGTATTGGCGATGATCACCGTCCTGTCCAGCAGTGCGCCGCCGGTGCGCGGGTCCTCCAGATGGCTCAGGCCGTCCAGCACGTCGGCCATTTCGTTGCCGCGCTCGCCGCAGCCCACATAGATGATCACGTCGGCGTCGGACCATTTGGCGATCTGCTGCAGCAGCAGCGTCTTCCCGGTACCGAATCCGCCCGGGACGGCCGCAGCCGATCCCCGCGGCAGCGGATACATCAGGTCCAGCACGCGCTGGCCGGTGTGCATGGGGACCGTGTCGGAGAGCCGGGAGGCAACCGGGCGCGGCCGGTGCACCGGCCAGCGCTGGGAGAGCGGGACATCCTGTCCGCCCACCACCGCCACGCGGTCCAGAGGTCGCAGCTGACCGGAGGCCAGGAAGCTCACCTCGCCCGAAGTCCCCGGGGGAACAGTGACGCGGTACTCCACGCTGCCCGCTCCGGGAACAGTTCCCAGCACGGCTCCGGCAGCGACCGTATCCCCAACCACTGCCCGCGGCTCGAATGTCCATTCCCGGTCCAGGACCAGGCGGTCTTCAGCCGATGCTTCCCGGTCCGCCGTCAGCCACATCGGGGCGGAGGAAAGCGGGCGCAGCAGCCCGTCGAACACTTGTCCCAGCAGGCCGGGTCCCAGCAGTGCGGAAAGCTGGTACCCGGTGCCCACCGCCGCATCGCCGGCCTTCAGCCCGCCGGTGTATTCATAGGCCTGCAGGGTGGCTTCGGTGCCGTTGATGGCAATTGTCTCGGCTGATATCCGGGAGGGGCCCAGGGAGACCAGTTCGAGCATGGACACGTTCGGGAGACCGCTGACTTCAACCAGCGGTCCGCTGACGCGCCGTACCCGCGCGGTCTGGGGTCCGGTGTCCCTGCCGTGATCCTCAGGATTCAGTTCTGCCACAGGGTGCGCACCTCCCCGGCGTGCCGTTCCAGCGCCGCGTCCGCGAGCGCCGGAAGTGAAAGATTGACGCTCCGCGAACCAAGCCTGCCGATGATTCCGCCTTCCGGAGCTTCTTCCAGCTGCGCCTGCCGGCCGAGCAGTGTCCGTGCCTGGTCCCGCAGGGCATCGAGAAGCCGCGGATACCGCGGGTCGCTGCGCAGCTGTTCCATCTCCGCAAGGACCTCGGAGCGCAGCTGTTCGCGCAGCTCCTCTTCCTGCGAGAGGACGATTCCGCCTGCCCTCCGGCGCAGGCGTGCCGAGCGGAGCGCTGCCTCGGTGCGGGCGGCGTCACGGCCGGCGGCGTCTGAACGGCTGCGGATACTGTCCGCTTCCTCCCGCGCCCGTCCGCGGATGTCCCCTGCCTGCCGGGTGGCCGTGTCCACGATCTCCCGTGCACGTTCCTCCGCGTCCCGCCGAATGGCTTCGCGGACAGGTTCCAGCGCGGGTCCGGCGCTGCGCGGCAGGGCGCTCATGAGGGCAGCGTGATCGTCAGCGGGCGGTCCGGATCGTCAAGGAGTCCGGCAAGGGCGGCAGCGCAGGGGGGTGTCAGGAGGACGACGGCGGTGTCCTCGGGCAGGTGCTCCCAGGCCAGTCTTGCTTCCACGGGCGTGCGGGCGGCGTGCAGCCGTGCCCCGGCGAGCTCATAGCCTGCCAGCACCTCCGGTTCCCCCAGGGCCGCCACGACGCCGGCAGCCGGGGACGTCATGCCTGTCCAATCAGGATGATCGAGATAATCAGTCCGTAGATGGCGATGCCTTCGGCGAGGCCTACCACCACCATGGCCCGGCCGAAGATCTCCGGCCGTTCACTCATGGCAGCCAGCGCAGCCGAACCCGTGTACGCGACGGCGATGGCCGCCCCGATAGAGGAACCGGCGACGGCGATGGCCGCCCCGATCAGGGCCGCACCGGAACTGTCACTGCCGTCGGTGGCCATGGAAACCGCTGCTTCCGCGGAGCCACCCGAGGCGGAGGCCGGGGCAGCCGCGAAGGCTGCGGCCAGCAGGGCCAGCGCACCGGCCATGATCAGGGCATTGACCCCGAGCATGACCTTGATGCCGGCGCGCTGCCGGCGGCGCAGGACATACAGTGCTCCTCCGGCCAGCAGGACGGTAACGATGAGTGCCAGTGGTATTCCGGCAAACCAGGGATTCATGGCGTTTGCCTTTCGGGGTGGGGAACAGCGGGCGGCTCGGAGGATGGACCGGGGTCAGCGGACTCCGGCAATTCAGGGCTCCACGGTTTGAAGGGCCGTCCTTCCTCCGTGAAGACGCGGGAAAAAAGTTCGTAGTACTCCAGCCGCAGTGCCTGGATGCCGGCGACCAGGCCTTCCAGCGCGAAGGTGATGGCGTTGCCGATAAGGAAGACCAATACGGCGAGGACGGCACGCCAGTCCGGGTGCCACAGCGCCGTCGTGCCCTGCCAGACAATGGACATCAGCGCTGCGTGGGTGAGGCCGAAGGCCGCCAGACGGGTAAAGGAAACCAGGTTCGAGCCGAGCTGGATGACCGTGTCCACCAGCTCCACGGAAGCCTGCACGCCGCCGGTGGCACCGCCTCCGGCTTCCACGAAGAGCCCGATGAAAATCAGCACCAGGGCCAGCCCGGCCAGCACGGCGGCGGCAATGACCATGGCGGGTATCCCGGCCAGGAGCCCGCCAGCCAGGAGTCCCACGGCCAGGAACAGCATGGCTCCGGCAAGCCCGCTGCGGGCGTAGAGGGCATACGCCCAGCCCCCTTCCCGGACACGGTTGATGGTGCCGACGGTGTACGCGCCTGCGAGCAGCACGGCACCGAAAATCAGCGCTGCGATGAGCAGCGGGATGGGATTCTCCACGGGTTCGAGCCAGAGCACCGGAATGACGTGGGTGGGCCCGAAGAATTCTCCGTAAAGGATGCCGAAGAACACAGCGGCCATCCCTGCCCCGAAAATGAAGAGCCATGTGCGCTGGAATCTCCGCAGTGCCGGGACCAGGCCGGAGCGCACGAGCAGCCCAAAGAGGACCAGCAGCAGGCCCTGGCCGGCGTCGCCGAACATCATCCCGAACATGACCACGTACGCCAGCCCGGCCAGCCGGGCCGGATCCAGGTCCGCGTACGGAACAGTGGTGTACGTGTCCACCAGGAGCCGTGACAGCCTGGGTGCCTGCCGGGGGCGCCTCTCGTTGCCGGTCAGCAGCGTGGGGGGCTGCACGCCCCGGGGGGTCTTCAGCGGAACAACTCCGGCTCCCAGGGGTGCCAGCGTCCCCTGCAGTTCGCGCAGCCGCCGTGCCGGCGTCCACCCGACCAGTCCGGACACCGGGCCGTTTTCCACGGCAGCTTCCGCTGCCCGGTCCAGTTCCTCCGGACCGTTGCCCGGGGTGTAGGGCAGGTCCAGTTCGACGGCGGAGCTGCGCGCGACTTCGGTGAGGGCCTCCCGCCTTCTCTCGGTGGGGGTTATGACGGCTACCCGTTCCATCCGGACCGGGCTGAGGGTTTCACGCCACGGCATCGAGCACCTCGCTGCCTCCTCCTGCGGACGCGGCCGCGAGCGCAGCCCGCATCCGCCACGCATCGACGGCCAGGACAGCTACGGCTCCCACTGCGGTGTCTGGGCCGGGCAGCCCCGACCTCAGCAGACGGAAGGCGTCTCCCTCGACCCGGACCTGCAGGGCCGCTTCGGCGCGCCAGAGCCCAGTGGGGTCCTCGACGCCGTCCAGTACCGGAGCGGCTGCCGCCGGAAGGGCGGCACGGAAGGACGCGACGTCGTCCGCCGTGGACCAGGTGCCCCCAATCAGGGGCTGCAGCAGCATGCCCAGCCGGTCCGGGATCTCCGGCATGTTTCCGGTTCCCGTTGCCTGCGGGACCAGTATCCGGCGGGCTGCGAGCAGCGCCGCTTCGGCGACGGCCCAGCTCCGCGCCTGCGGAACAGCAGCGGCCAGCCTGCGGAGCCAGACGGCCGTCAGGGTATCGGCCATCGTGTCCGGGCTGCCGGGATTGCCCCAGGGGCTGGTCCGGAGCAGCTCCGCAAGCTCCGCTGTCGAGCCGGCAGCGGAAAGCCGCGGCCAGGCGGTCGCCAGTCCGCCGAGTTCGAAATATTCGGGAAGCGGAACACTGCGGTGGAGCTCCCGGGCGCCGTCCTCGCCGGCGGACTGGTCGGTGGACTCCGCGAGGCGGCGGGCGAGGAGCAGGATGTTCACCAGTTCAAACGCGGCTCCGGCCGCATGGACCATGCGTGCCCCCGAGACAGGGACCCAGCCTGCCAGGACCCGCAGCTGCCACAGCACGCTGCGGCGGGTCGCGTCCTGGGCTGCGGCCAGGTCCCTGGCTCCTGCCAGGTCCGCCGCATATGAGGTGCTGCTCAGTACTTCCAGGGCCTGATCGAGGCTGGGCTGCGCCGCAGCTTCGCGGCACAGGCCCGCCCCGGCACGCCGCCGCGCCATCGCTTTGGCCCGGACCGTCGCCGCCACCCAGTCGGACCTCATGGGCCCTGCCTCGGTGCGGCGTCCGGGCCCAGGTAGTCCTGGACCACGGAGGCGGCGATCCTTTCGGCCAGCTGGGTGATCCGGCCCGCTGCGCCCTCCGAGATGCTGGCCGCGCGTTGCCGGGCCTGGTCCAGGCGTTCCTGGTCACGTACCGCAGCCGCCTGCGAGACCTGTTCGGCGGCCCGCGCCCGGACCGCACCGGAATCCAGCCGGGCCTGGGCGACGTCGGCGTCCGCCTGGCGACGGGCACCGGCGAGGACGGTGCGTGCCTGTTCCCCGGCCGCTTCAAGGAGCTGCCGCGCCGCTTCGACGTCGGGCTTCAATGCTTCGAAAACCGGGAGCAGTTCGGCTGCGGTTCCTTCATCGTCCGCTGAGGGCACTCCTACCGGTCCGGAGGGACCGGGTGCCCCGACCGGCCGGAACCGATCCAGGATGGTTGGCCGCGCCATGTCTCATGCACCTCCCAAGGATTGGCATGCGCTCGAGCGTTGTGCCGGACGGTTTACTCCTCCTTGGCTGCTGCCTCTTGGCGAAGGCTGGGCCGCATCTCGGGGTCTTGGGGCCTCCGCACCGGACGCAAAAGCCCGCCGTACGCTGGTCCGAAAACGTGTTTGACCGTCATTCGAGCGTACGGCGGGCTGCAGGGGCGCACAATGGCAGGGCAGCAAGTGCCCGTCCGGGCGTCAGTTCCCGCCGGTGTCCTTGGGGACAAGCTTGATGGAAATCGAGTTGATGCAGAAGCGCTGGTCGGTGGGGGTGTTGAATCCCTCGCCTTCGAAGAGGTGGCCCATGTGGGAGTCGCAGTTGGCGCAGCGCACCTCGATGCGGTCCATCCCCATGGAACGGTCGTGCAGGTAGCGGACCTTTCCTTCTGCCAGCGGTGCGAAGAAGGACGGCCACCCGCAGTGGGAGTCGAACTTCTCGTTGCTGGTGAACAGTTCCGCACCGCAGGCACGGCAGGCGTAGACGCCCTCAGTCTTCGTGTCCCAGTACTCCCCGGTGTACGGACGTTCTGTTCCGGCCTTGCGGAGGACCTGGTACTCGGCCGGCGTGAGTTCGCTGCGCCACTCGTCGTCGGACTTCTGGACGGGGACTTGGACCCCGGCTGCGCCTTCAGGCTTGCTTGCGTTGATTCCTGTATCGCTCATAACCGCCTCAACGTTCCAGGGGCTGCAATAATTTCGCGTGCCGCCAGCTACGAACCTCCGATGAAGCTCGAGCCGGAGTACAGGTGGAGGACCGGCACTCCGAGCCGTTCCTGTGCTTCATTGGCCCAGTCGGTGCGGAACGTGTCCTCGACGGCGTGCGGTGTCGTGATCACGACGACCTGCTGGGCGCTGGAGTTCTTGGCCTCCTCCACCACCGCCTGCACCGGGTTCTCGCCGGTAACCCTGCCGTCGGCGTCGAACCCCAGCCCGCGCAGCAGGTCCAGGGACTCGGCCAGTTCCTGTTCGGCTGCTTTTACTTCCTGCTTCGCGGTCGGATGCGGCCCCGCAATGTTCCGGTACGCCGCAGCGAAATCGAGGAGGCTGAGGTTATCCAAGACGTCCACGAGCATGTTCCGCCCCGGATCGGACGGAACCAGGACCTCAAAGCGGACGGGATTGTTTTCAGCGAGGTAGCCCAGGTTACGGGCATCTGCTTCGTTCAGGGGTTCTTCGGTGAGCACCACGATCGTCGGATTCATCCCGCCAGCCTAGCTTCAGCGCCCGTCGGGTGAGAAGGACCAGCTGCGGCACGGGTTTTCCGCCCCTGCGGCAAAGTCAGTCACAATGTAGGCATGCAACTCTCAGCTTCCGCAGCGCCCGCACAGGCCGTCTCAGCCCAGACCGCGTCCTGGGTGAAATGGACCGCCTTTGGCGCCGGCATGGGAATGGCAGCCTCGACTGCCGTCCTGGCCGCGACGTCCGGCCTGGCCGTGTATTTCGCCCGGCAGATTGTCACGCCGCGCCGTGCCCGGGATGAGAATCTCGAAATCCTCGCTGTGATCGATACCCCCGAGGGACAGCAGGTCATCCTTCCGGCTAATGCCGACACCACGGCTGAGGGCTCCTACGGCCTGTATTTCGACGGCGGCACCGGCTACGCACGGATCGGAGCCATCCGCTCCTACGTTCCCCGCGAAGGGACAGTGCAGCGCGACGTCGAACGTGTCTACTCAGGGGACCTGGCCACCGCCGTACGGGGCTGGTGGTCCGGGACTATCCATCCCACCCCGTCGGACGCCGGTTTCCCGCAGGAAGACGTGGAGATCGACGTCGAGAACGGCAAGGCTCCCGCGTGGCTGGTGCGCTCGCTGGATGCAACGGACACCTGGGCCATCATGGTGCACGGCAGGGGAGCCCAGCGCACGGAGACGATCCGGGGACTCGGTGCCGCCCGCAGTGCCGGCATGACGAGCCTGCTGATTTCCTACCGGAACGACGGCGAAGCGCCCTACACCTCGGACGGCCGCTACGGCCTGGGCCTGACCGAATGGCGCGACGTCGAAGCAGCCATCCGCTATGCCCTGGACCACGGTGCGCGGGACGTTGTCCTGTTTGGGTGGTCCATGGGCGGAGCGATTGCCTTGCAGACCGCTGACAAGTCCCCGCTGGGCCGGCACATCCGGGCACTGGTGCTGGACGGTCCGGTGGTGAACTGGGTGGAGGTTCTGGCCCATCACGCCCGGTTGAACCGGATCCCCGCACAGGTAGGCCGGCTCGGGCAGTGGCTGATTTCCAACGCAGCCGGGCGGACGCTGACCGGACTTGCTGCTCCGCTGGACCTGAAGAGCATGGACTGGGTTGCCCGTGCCGAGGAGATCCGCACACCGGTGCTGATCGTGCACAGCGAGAGGGACGAGTTTGTTCCGGTGGGACCGTCTGCCGACCTCGCCGAAAAGAACCCGGATCTCGTGACATTCGTGCGTTTCCCCGACGGTGGACATACCCGCGAATACAACACCGACCCCGTGCGCTGGGAAGAGGCCGTTGCAGGATGGCTGCAGACCGCGCTGGGCCGGACCCGGCGGCCCGGGGAGCACCGCTAGGCAGGGGAGCACCGCTAGGCAGGGGAGCACCGCTAGGCAGGGGAGCACCGCTAGGCAGGGGAGCACCGCTAGGCAGGGGAGCACCGCTGGGCCTGGCGGTTCTCCGCTGGGGCAGCGGGATTTGCAGCGCCTGAACCGGGTTTGCGGCGCCTCATTGTGGCGGCCGATGCCGGATGCGAGCATGAGGGAAGCCGGAAGGGTTCTCCGACACCGGTAGGAGGAACCATGCTCGTAGCTGCATCGGTCTTCGCGCTTATTGCCGCTGCCATCCACGTCTACATCTTTGTGCTGGAGTCCATCAGGTGGACTGCCCCGGCAACCATGGAGCTGTTCCGGATCCCGGACGCAGAACAGGCAGCCCACACCCAGGCGCTCGCCTATAACCAGGGTTTCTACAACCTATTCCTTGCCATGGGCGCAGTCGTGGGAGTTCTCCTTCTGGCCAGGGGGAACATCCCTGTGGGTGCTTCGCTGATCGGGTTCGCTGCCGTGTCGATGATGCTGGCCGGTGTTGTGCTGCTGGTGAAGGACCGCCGCATGCTCCGGCCTGCGCTCATCCAGGCCGTTCCGGCGTTTTTGGCGCTGGTGTTCCTTATTGCGGGGATTTGAGGCGCGCAGGTTTCCTCCGCAACCCCCTTGCCGGCCCACCGCTCACTGGCGCCCCCCCTGGCGCCGCCGTCGGGCCTGAGGACAGCCCGTGCTAGATTGCGCCTGGTAATGAGCGTGTCCGGGAGTCCGCATGCACATGTGGGACTTTCGGGGGATCAACAGGGGGAACTGGTGGGGGCGGGACCTGTGAGTGGAACATCAGCGGGAGCGATGCCGCCGGCAGGGACAGCTGCCGGGGCGGATGGCGGAGCGTTGGCCGCTGACTCCGAAGAGGCTGGAAGGGCTGCCGATGCTGCTGCGGGCGCCTGGCTGATGTGTGCAGTGGGTACAGGCGCGGTGCTGGCACTGCTTCATGAACTGAGCGGCAACGGCGTCTTTAGGCCGCTGTGGGCTCCGGTTGACCTGTCAGCGGTCCTGCCCGGGGCGTTGTATCCGCTTCGCGTCATTCTGCCGTTGCTGGTGCCTGCGTTGCTGATCTTCTGCGCGTACTTCTTCGTCGCTCGTCTGGAGAGCAGTCTGAACGCGCGCCGGCAGCGCGGTGCACTGGCCCTGCTTGGGTTTGCTGCTCTGTTCATGTCGCTTCTGCTCGGCAGCGTGACGTTCAGCGGGGTGTATGGCATGGCGCTCCTGGCACTGGCAGTTCGTACGCGGGACACCCTGACGTCGGCCACCGGCGTGATGGCCCTCGCTGCGTATGCCTGGACGTCGTTTGTGCCTATTGGGTGGGAGGTCCTTCCGGTTCTTTGCTTTATGGCCGTGGCGGCGTTTAGTGGGGCCTGGCGTGTCGGGAAGGGATACCGGGCGTCCGCGGCTGTGCATGGAGTTGGTTAGCTGGGTGGTTGGGTGAGCTGTTGAAGTTCGGGTGCCTGGGTGCCTGAGTGCCTGGGTACTGAGTGCCTGAGTGAAGTTAGGTGAGCTGGGCGGTGACAGTGCCCGGTTGCAGCCTAGGAAGGATTAGCGGCGGGGCCGAGCCGGATTGTGCCCAGGTTCGCCTCGTTGCGACTAGCCATTAACCTTGGTCGGACCGTGCCTGGATGGGTCGAGCGCGCCGAGCATCCCCGTGCCAGACTGGGGTCACAGGGCCGGTATGCATCTTGTCGGTTTTCCCGTCCTCCACAGTTCCAGTGCCGGCCGTTGGTCCCAGGCATTATCCCCAGCTCTGGTGGACACTCTCCCATTGAGGCGCGAGGTCACGCCTGCGGGAGGGGAGGGGGAATCGCAGGGGACGAAACGGGTAATGGAACCCGTAGGTTTCCGTCTGTCGGAGTGCACATTCAGCTCATAGACTCGAACACATGTTCGAATCATTCACGGTAAGTCCTGCTGGCCCGAGTCCAGGTGTCTTGAGTTCTGATGGCCCGAGTGCTGGCTGCGACCGTGCTGCCCGGGGACTTGGATTCAGCGGAGATTCCTCGAGCACCGTCTCCCGGGCATCGCTTTCATCCGAGAAGGTTAGGGCCTTCTCCACCGCGCTCGCAGATGCCGACCTTTCAGAAACGGCGGACCCGCAGCTCATTGATTTGATGCGGGTGTTGGAGGAGCTGAAGTCTGCTGCTGCAGCGGTGCAGGCCCGGGCAGCGGCAGCGTTTGATACCTCCCAGCGCCGGGCGCAGTCCCGTGCCGGTGTTCCGGCTGAGCATCTTGGCCGCGGCGTCGGAGCGCAGGTAGCCCTGGCCAGGCGCGATTCCCCGCACCGGGGAAGCCGGCACCTGGGTTTTGGCAAGGCACTGTCCAACGAAATGCCCCACACCCTGGCGGCCCTGTCTTCCGGAGTGCTCAGTGAATGGCGGGCCACACTGCTGGTCCGGGAAACCGCCTGCCTCGATGTGGAGGACCGGCGCCGGGTCGATGAGCTGATCTGCAAGGACCCTGCCTCCCTGGAAGGTGTTGGCGACCGCAGGCTGATTGCCCGGATCCGCTCCATCACCCAGGCCATTGATCCTGCGTCCCAGGTCCGCCGCAACGCCAAAGCCGTGTCCGACCGGTATGTTTCCTGCCGTCCGGCGCCGGACACCATGTCCTACCTGACCGGTCTGCTGCCGGTGGCCCAGGGAGTGGCGGTGTATGCGGCACTGTCCCGGGCAGCGGATTCCCTGCGTGCCTCCGGGGATGAACGCGGCCGGGGACAGATCATGGCCGACACCCTCGTCGAACGCGTCACCGGTCAGGACACTGCGGACCGGGTACCGGTCGAGGTGCAGCTCGTGATCACGGACCGGACCCTGCTCTCTGGCGTCCTGTTCCCTCAGTGCCAAACCGGTGCGGACCGTGTTCCGGGTACACCGGCGACCGGACCCGATACACCGGCGTATTTCCCTGGGTACGGGATCGTCCCCGGTGCGTGGGCGAGGGAAGTGATCCGCTCCGGACTAGGAATTGGGACCGGAGCAGGCAAGGAGACTTCACCACCAGATGAAGGTTCATCCAGCCACCCGTTTCGGGACACATCAGGGTTGCCGAAAGCGGAAATCTCCAGCGGGGCACCTGCGCCGGAGCATCCGTCCTTGGTTAGCCTGCGCCGCCTGTATCTTGATCCGGACTCCGGAGAACTGGCTGCCATGGAGTCCAAGGCCCGGGCTTTCCCCGCCGGACTTGCACGGATGATCCGCACGCGGGACCAGACCTGCCGCACCCCTTGGTGCGATGCACCGATCCGGCATATCGACCACATCCAGCCCCGCGCCGACGGCGGACCCACCAGCTACGCCAATGGGCAGGGACTCTGCGAAGCCTGCAACCAGGCCAAAGAGGCACCCGGCTGGAACGCAACCGCTGTCAGCTGGGGCGACATCAGTGCCAGCGAACACAGTGCAAGCGAACAACCTTCAGGTTTTCCGGGACGAGGCAGCTGCTCAGCAACAGCTACAGCCGCACCGGCCCTGTCCCGCCCCGGCAAGACGCCACGCCGACACACAGTCCGAATCACCACGCCTACCGGCCACGCCTACACCTCCTCGGCGCCTCCGTTGCCGGGGGCAGCGATCACAGCTGGCTAGGCGGGACCTGTAAGCTTTTCCCATGATCGTTTCGGTAACCGTCTGCGGAAGTGCAGCGGAAGGGCTGGTGGGCTTCGGGCCCTGCTGTGCGGCACGCTCCTAGCCCGCACACCACCAATTGCAGGTTCAGCCCCCAATAGCGGGCTGGCAGCCCGTGCCACACCACCTGTACGGCAGCCTGCACCAGCGCTCCCTGAGCAACCCGAAACGAAAGCCTGTTACATGAAAGCCCTGACCCAAGCTGCCATCCGCAAGTCCTTCATCAACGCCAGCCGGTCCCAGACCGCGGCAGTGAACTTCCCCTCCGACTTCGATTCGATCGACTGGGAGAACATTGACCAATACGGCTGGCGGGACCACAAAATGCCCCAGCGCGCCTATCTGGTCCTGGATGTGGACGGCAAAACCACCACTGTCCTGCTCCGCGCCCCCGAACTGGTCTCGGCCAGCAAGAAAGCACTCTGCGCCCTCTGTGAGGACCTGGAAAGCGACGACGACGTGTTTATGTTTGTTGCGCCCAAGGCAGGGCCCGCCGGAAAGAACGGCAACTCGGTGGGAACGCTGATCCACAGCAACTTCTCCTGCGCACAGAACGTCCGCTCCGAGCCAAAGCCGGATCCGATCCACCCCGACCCCGAACTCGTCAAGGCCGAGCGTGCACGGCGCCTGCAGGAGCGGACCGTACAGTTCGTCCGGAAAATCCGCAGTTAGTCCCTGTACACCGCGATCGGCCCGGTCTGCGCTTCCGTGAGGCGGATCAGGTCGAAAGGGGAGAGCTCGATCTCGAACCCGCGGCGGCCGCCGGAGACGTAGATGGAGTCCAGCAGTTCTGCGCTGGCATCAATAACCGCGGGGGAGTGGTGGCGCTGCCCCAGCGGTGAGATGCCGCCCACCACGTAGCCGGTACGCCGTTCTGCCTCCGCACGGTCGGCAAGGGAGACCTTCCGCACCCCCAGCATGGACGCGACCTTCTTCAGGTCGAGCATGGCAGCAACGGGAACCATAGCTACCGCAAGGCGGTTCTCCAGCGACACCATGAGTGTCTTGAAGACTGCTTCCGCCGCGACCCCGAGCTTCTCGGCTGCCTCAAGCCCATAGGACGGGGTGGACGCGTCGTGGTGGTAGCTCATGGTCCGGTAGGCGACGCCGGCAGCATCCAGGGCATGGGTGGCCGGCGTCGCGCCGTGCCCGCTTTTCCTGCTGCTGCCGGCCATCGCCTTACCTCCCCAGTCCGGCGGCGGAAGCGTCAGAGGACCCGGCGTTTGCCAGCTCTGCGACCTTCCGCTTGATCCGGCCCAGCATGGCCGACATGCCGCGCATCCGCAGCGGAGTGATCGCCCGGGTCAGCCCCAGCCGGTCCGGCACATCGGCCGGGACTGCCAGAATCTCGGCAGCGGAAAGCCCGTTCAGGCCCTCGTGCAGCACACCGGCAAAGCCGCGCGTGGTGGGCGCTTCAGGCGGAGCCGAGAAGAACAGCTCAACGGCATGCTCGGGACCGTCGGCAACCTCGACCGTCAGGAACAGCGGGGACTGGCATTCGACAACCTGCTCCAGCATTTCCGGGTGGTCCGCCAGGCGGGCCGGAAGAGCCGGAAGCGACCGGGAGAACTCAAGCAGCAGCTCAAGCCTCTCCGGCTCAGCCATGGCCTGAAAATCGTCAATAATCTCTTGAAGGGCGGCCGGAACGGCCGAATCAGCGGAGGAAGGAACAGCGGTGCTCATAAAACCAGTTACTTTCGGTTGAGGAGTGCAGGTAGCGATCTATCGCCGGGCCGGCGCGGGACCCGGTTCGGTGCCCCGGACGATCGGAACGCGTACTGCGTTGCCCCACTCCGTCCAGGACCCGTCGTAGTTGCGCACCGAATCGAAACCGAGGAGGTGCTTGAGTACAAACCAAGTATGGCTGGAACGCTCACCGATCCGGCAGTAGGCGACGACGTCGTCCCCCTCCTTCAGGCCCGCTTCGCCGCCGTAGAGATCCTGCAGTTCCCGGCGGTCGCGGAACGTGCCGTCCTCGGCTGCGGCTTTGCCCCAGGGTACGGACACGGCAGTCGGGATGTGCCCGCCCTTCATGGCACCTTCGTCCATGTAATTCGGCATGTGCGTCCGTTCGCCGGAGTACTCGGCGGGGGAGCGGACGTCGATCAGCGGTCCGGTACCAAGATGGGCCAGGACATCGGGCAGGTAGGCGCGGATGGGCGCATCATTGCGTTCGACAACGGGATAGTCGACGGCGGTGACCAGAGGCTTGTCTGTGGTGATCTCGCGGCCTTCGGCGATCCACTTGTCACGGCCGCCGTCGAGCAGCCGGACGTCTTCGTGGCCGAACAGGGTGAACACCCAGAGGGCGTAGGCAGCCCACCAGTTGCTCTTGTCGCCGTAGATCACCACGGTCGAATCGCGGCTCACGCCCTTTTCGCCCATGAGTTTGGCGAAAGCTGCGCCGTCGACGAAATCCCGGGTATCGGCGTCGTTCAGGTCTGTGTGCCAGTCGATCTTGCGGGCTCCGGGGATGTGGCCGGTGTCGTAGAGCAGGATGTCCTCGTTGGACTCCAGCACCACCAGGTCCGGTGAATCCAGGTTCGCGGCCAGCCATTCGGTGGACACGAGCTTTTCCGGATGGGCGTACTCGGCGAACTTCGGATTCGGATCTGCGGGCAGCGGCATGGATGTTCCCCTTTGGGTCAGGCGGCAGGTTTACTACCAAGCCTAACGATCTGTACGTCCTAAAACTTCCTTGGGGACCACTCATCCGCCGCAGTGGCGTATCGTTGCTACGGCAGCAAATGCCGGTACCCCTAGCAGAATCGGATGGATAGTTTGGGCGCAGCAGGACAAGTGGAGCAGCTGACAAAGCGGACTCCCCAGGTTTCCACGGACGAACTCCTGCAGGGCTTCTTCCCCTCGCCCAGGTTCGGAGAAGTCTCCTTCGACAGCTACATTCCGGATCCGGCACAGCCCTCGCAGGCCGAGGCAGTCGCCGCGATGCGTGCCTTCGCCCAGAACGTTGATACTCCCGCCCCGAGCGGCTTCCGCAAGCTGTTCGGCGCGAAGAAGCCTGAGACGAAGGCCGGGTTCTACCTCGACGGCGGCTTCGGTGTGGGCAAGACCCACCTGCTCGCCTCACTTTTCCACGCGGTGGAGGGGCCTAAGGCCTTCGGTACCTTCGTGGAGTACACCAACCTCGTGGGCGCGCTGTCTTTCCGCAAGACGGTTGAGGCCCTCTCGACCTACAAGCTGGTCTGCATCGACGAATTCGAACTCGACGATCCCGGAGACACGGTCCTGATGTCCCGCCTCATGCGGGAACTGTCCGACGCCGGCGTCAAGCTCGCGGCGACGTCCAACACCCTGCCCGGTTCCCTGGGTGAGGGCCGCTTTGCGGCCGTCGACTTCCAGCGCGAGATCCAGGTACTGGCGGACCAGTTCGACGTCGTACGGATCGACGGCGAAGATTACCGCCACCGCGGCCTGCCGGAGTCACCGCCGCCGCTCGACGACGCCGGCCTGGCTGACCGGATCGCCGCGGAGTTCGACGGAAAGACCGTAGCCGAGGACGACTTCGCCGACCTGGTGGCCCACCTGGCCGACGTGCACCCCAGCCGCTACCGCCAGCTGATCGACGGAATCGACGCTGTGGCCTGGCACAACGTGCACACCATCTCGGAGCAGTCCGTGGCGCTGCGCTTTGTGGTCCTGGCCGACCGCCTTTATGACAAAGACGTTCCGATCCTTGCCAGCGGCGTTCCCTTCGACCAGCTCTTCACCAAGGAAATGATGGCCGGCGGCTACATGAAGAAGTATTTCCGTGCCGTCTCCCGCCTGACGGCGCTGGCCCGCGAAGGCCAGACCGGCGAGGCATCCTAGCCAAAAGCCCAGTCGAAGCAGCCGCAGCCGGTGCTTAAACGACGAAGGTCCTGATCCCGCGAAAAGCGGGACCAGGACCTTCTGCCGTGCTCTGAGACTTATACGGCCGGAGGAGTCTGTCCGGTTTCGGGTCCCTTGCCCGGTCCCTGGTTGCGGTCGATGTTCTCTACCGCTTCAGAGGCCTTGGCCTGGAAGCCATCGATTTTGTCGGAGTACTTGCCGCCGGTCTTCTGGTCAACAAAGTTCCCCGCATGGTCGATGCCGCCCTTGATCTTGTCGGCGTTCTCGCCCACAAGCTCGGTGGCCCTGTCCTTCAGCTCTCCGGCCTTGCCTTTGAGCCCGTCAAATACAGACACGGATCACCTCCCTTCCAGCCGGGGAGGCCCTTACGCCTCCCGTTCGCTTCAATGCTAAGCCTCCTGATGGATTACACCAATGGATTCAGCTGAGGGAATATCCGGTTCCAGGACCGGCGCATTCAGTTCGGTAATGTCCCGGTGGAGTTTCCAGCTTCCGGAGACCCTCCGCCAAGATTCCATCAGCAGCGCCCGGGCGATGACCTGTGAGTCCCTGCGGTAGCTCATCTCGTAAAAGACCACGGCTTCATCCTCGCCGCGCATCCCCACGGTGCGGTGGCTGGCATGGACGGTGGATCCCTGCATTCCCCGGACTACCTGCGCGAATCCGTCCTTTGCTTCGGCAGTCTCAAACTCGGAAATGGATGTGGCGTCCTGCCCTACCCACCCGTGGTATTTCGGTGCCAGGAACGCGTAGACGGGTGTGGCATCCCCAGTTGCCATCCCCTCGTTCCAGGCAGCTATGTACATGTCGTGAAAATCGTCCGTTTTCCCCATGGCGCCGAATCTAACACGCTGTTGTCCCTAGTCAGCGCTACAAACCGGTATGTGAAGACAAAAAAGAACCAGGCCCGGAAGGGGCCTGGTTCCTTTTTCGTGGAGCGGACGACGGGATTCGAACCCGCGACATCCACCTTGGCAAGGTGGTGCTCTAGCCAGCTGAGCTACGTCCGCAGAGTGCGCGATACTGGGATCGAACCAGTGACCTCTTCCGTGTCAGGGAAGCGCGCTACCGCTGCGCCAATCGCGCCTGATACTGACTGGTTCCGAAAGAATTCCGGTGCCTTCAGTACAGGAGAGCGGACGACGGGATTCGAACCCGCGACATCCACCTTGGCAAGGTGGTGCTCTAGCCAGCTGAGCTACGTCCGCAAATGAATATCCAACACACAAGGTGCTGAACCTCGTGCGCGATACTGGGATCGAACCAGTGACCTCTTCCGTGTCAGGGAAGCGCGCTACCGCTGCGCCAATCGCGCCCATAAATGGGTTGTGCATGTAACCGAGGTGGGGACGGGATTCGAACCCGCGTATACGGCTTTGCAGGCCGCTGCCTCGCCTCTCGGCCACCCCACCGTGACCAGCTTTTTGAGGGCCGGAAATACAGTGACTTGCGAGCGGACGACGGGATTCGAACCCGCGACATCCACCTTGGCAAGGTGGTGCTCTAGCCAGCTGAGCTACGTCCGCATGTTGGCGTTCCAGCGGCGAACTCCCGCTTTCCAACGAAGAAAAACTCTATAGGACGTTTCGAAGTTCGTCCAATCGGCGCGCTTTGCGCATTCACCCCCAAGCGGGTTTTGACGAGGCACGATTGTGGGCTAGCATCTTTAGACGTTGCAGCACTTCAAAGGCAACTCCCGCAAGGGCGATTGGCGCAGTGGTAGCGCGCTTCGTTCACACCGAAGAGGTCACTGGTTCGAACCCAGTATCGCCCACAGAAATACGCAGACAGGCACCGGAACAGCTCCGGTGCCTGTTTTTGCTTAAAGGTCAGACCCGGGTGACAGACTGTTGATATGACTGAACCAGCACTGGCGCACACTACCGAGTTCGGGCGCATGTACTCGCGCTCCCTGTCCGAACCTCCTGCGGTTCCCTCAATCACCACTGTCATCGCCCAGGGCAGCACCTCCCTGGACGGCTGGCACAGCTATATGGCGGCCAGCGCTGTCGTTAAGCATCCAGGCCTGGGACAGGCCCTCGGCAACCAGGCGCAGCTGAAGACCATCGTCAAGGAGGCCTCCCGCGCGTCCGAACGCTACCGCGACGCCGCTGCCGAACGCGGCACCCGCGTCCACTTCTACTGCGAGCAGGTAGCACTGCGGGCACTCGACCAGCCGCACCAGCTTGCCGAAGCCCGCGAAAAGCTGGCCGAGCACGGCGAGCACCAGTTTGCCGACCGCTTCGACGAATGGTGGCAGCTCTACCAGGTGAAGCCCCTGGCCGCGGAAATCACCGTCTGGAACCACGAGCTCGGTTACGCAGGAACCCTTGACCTGGTCGCCAGCATTGGCGGCCGGCTGTGCCTGATCGACTACAAGACCAAAAACACCGACCGCGACGGGCAGGTCAAACAGCTCGATGACAAGGTCGTGATGCAGCTGGTCGCCGGCATGAAAGCGGAAGAATCCCTGGTCGACGCGGGGCGGGGGGAGTGGGAGCCGTGGGCCTACGGCGAGCAGCCGCTGCTCCTTGGCGTCGCGGTGGGGCAGACCGAAGTACGGCCCATGCGTGCCAACCCTGACGTGCTTCCGCAGCACTGGTACAAATTCTGTGCGCTTCGGCGGGTCTGGCAGACAAATTACGACGTCGCTGCGGCCGGCCGGGCGCTCCTTCCGATCGCTCCGCCGCCGGTGCAGGCCTCCGGCGCCCATGCAGTTCCCGCCGGGCAGCCTGCGCACAACTAGACTTAGGTTCAGCACGAGGACTTAGCGCTACAGAGAAATAAGAGTAAGGAACACACTCCAGATGGCAATCCTGACGATTCGGATCATCGGCGACCCCGTCCTGCGGACTCCCGCTGAGGAAGTGACGGAGTTCGGTCCGGAGCTCGCCAAGCTTGTGGCCGACATGGAAGAGACCATGGAGGACGTGGAAGGCGCCGGGCTCGCAGCACCCCAGGTGGGCGTTAGCCTCCGTGTCTTCACCTACCGGATCGACGGCGTTGCCGGACACATCGTGAACCCCGTCCTGGAACTCAGCGAAGACCGCCAGGAAGACCAGGTCGAGGGCTGCCTCTCCATTCCCGGCCTGGGCTACCCCGTGCCCAGGTACCGGTGGACCCGGGTGACCGGCCAGGACAAGGACGGCAATCCCGTCACGGTGGAGGGCGAAGGAATGCTTGCCCGCTGCTTCCAGCACGAGACCGACCACCTGGACGGCATCCTCTACATTGACCGGCTCGAGGGCGAGGACCGGAAGGCCGCGCTTCGCGCCATCCGCATGGCCGACTACGATTCCATTGCCGAACGCACCGTCACCCAGCGCGCCCAGACCGTCGGATCCAGCTTCGGCACCTTCGGACAAAGCACGGGAGCGTAAGCAGGCGTGGCGATGCGCGTACTTTTCGCCGGGACGCCCGCTGTGGCGGTCCCTTCCCTGAACGCCCTCCTCGACGCCGGATTCGACGTCGTCGGCGTTCTCACCAGACCCGATGCGCCGCTGGGGCGCAAGCGCGTGCTGACTCCGTCACCGGTCGCAGCCCGCGCCGAAGAACTGGGCCTTCCGGTGATCCGGGCGGACAAAATCGACGACGACGCCGTTGCCGCCATTGCGGAACTTGCGCCGGATGCCGCTGCGATCGTTGCCTACGGGGCACTGATCCCCGAACGCGCCCTGGCCATCCCGGCGCACGGCTGGATCAACCTGCACTTCTCCCTGCTCCCGGCCTGGCGCGGGGCAGCTCCGGTCCAGCATTCCATCATTGCCGGTGACGAGATCACCGGGGCGAGCACTTTCCTGCTGGAAAAGGGCCTGGATACGGGGCCGGTCTTCGGGCAGCTGACCGAAACCGTGGACCCCGCACTGACCAGCGGGGAACTGCTGGAACGGCTCTCGCACAGCGGTGCTGTCCTGCTTGCGCAGACCCTCGCCGCGGTCCAGACAGGGAAGGCCGTTCCGGTTCCGCAGAGCGGGGACGTGACACTGGCTCCCAAACTGACGATCGAAGACGGACACCTGGACTGGCAGCAGCCTGCCCTGGCGCTCCGGCGCCGGATCAACGGCGTCACCCCGGAACCCGGGGCCTGGACCATGTGGGACGGAGCCCGGTTCAAGATCGGTGCTGCCGTGCCGCGGCCGGATGTCACTGACCTGGCCCCCGGCCAGGTGCGGCTGGGGTCCGGCAGCGGAGCCGAAGCCCTGGTGGGAACCGGAAGCACGGCACTGGAACTGACGCTGGTCCAGCCGGCCGGCAAGAAAATGATGCCTGGACCCGATTGGGCCCGGGGACTAGGCCAGCGTGAGGACGTGGTTTTCGAATGAGCAGCACCGAACGCAATGCGAAGGGCCACGAGCGCAGCCGGCCCAAGGTCCGCAGCCATACCCAGGCCGCGCCGTCGCAGCGGACCCGTGCGGCGGATCCTGCCCGGCTGGTCGCTTTCGAAGTGCTCCGTGCCGTCTCCGGCGAGGATGCGTACGCCAACCTGGTGCTGCCTAAGAGCATCCGCAAGCACCGGCTGGATAAGCGCGACGCCGGTTTCGCCACCGAGCTGGCCTACGGCGCCCTGCGCGGCCAGGGCACGTATGACGCTATCCTTGCCCGCTGCGTGGACCGCCCGCTGGAGAAGCTGGACCCTGCCGTCCTGGATGCCCTGCGGATCGGCACCCACCAGCTTCTGGCCATGCGGGTTCCGGCCCATGCGGCCCTGGACCAGACCGTGGGCCTGGCCCGCGCCGTGATCGGCGCCGGACCGTCTGCCTTGATCAACGCGGTGCTGCGGAAGGTCGCAGCACGGGACCTGGGGGAGTGGACCGCGCTGCTGACCGAAGGCGACACCGACGCCATCCGCCGCGCGGCGATCGAGCAGAGCCACCCCGAATGGATCGTCCGTGCGCTCCGCCAGTCACTCGTCGCCCACGGCCGCAGCGTCGAGGAAATCGACGACCTGCTGCGGGCCGACAATGACGCGCCCGTCGTGAACCTCGTTGCCCTGCCCGGACTTGGGGACCTGGACGAGGCCCGGGCAGCCGGCGCTGTAGACGGGGAACTGGTCGCGGATTCGGCACTGTTCTCAGCGGGCGATGTCGGGCGGCTGGAATCTATCCGGGCCGGAACCACCCGGGTCCAGGACGCCGGCTCCCAGCTGGTGGCCCGTGCCCTGGCCGAGCTGGATCTGGACGGCGTTACTCCGGACGAGGACGGGGTGGAAAAATGGCTGGACATGTGTGCCGGACCCGGCGGCAAGGCTGCGCTGCTCGCCGCCCTGGCCCACGAAAAGGGAGCGGTGATCCTGGCCAACGAGCCCGCACCGCACCGCGCCCAGCTGGTCCGCCAGGCACTGGACGCCGTTCCCGGGGAAACCTGGAACGTGCGCACCGGGGACGGACGCACCGTGGCCGAGGACTACCCTGAGACCTTTGACCGCATCCTGGTGGACGCTCCCTGCACCGGCCTCGGTGCCCTGCGCCGCCGGCCCGAGTCGCGCTGGCGCCGCCAGCCGTCCGACGTCGGCGAACTGGGAAGCCTGCAGCGCGAGCTGCTGCTCACTGCCGTTGACGCAGTGAAGCCCGGCGGCGTGGTGGCCTACGTAACCTGCTCTCCGCACCCCGCCGAGACGAAGGCCGTCGTTGCGGACGTGCTGCGCCAGCGCAACGACCTCGAGTTGCTGGACGCCGGTGCCGCACTGGATGCCGTCAGCCTGACCGGTTCCCTCGGGGCCGGGCACGAATCAACGGCCCAGCTGTGGCCCCACGTCCACCAGACCGATGCCATGTTCCTGGCGCTGGTCCGCCGCAAAATCTAGGAGACCCCTGTGAGCCAGTGCTGCATCAACCCGAGCATCCTCTCCGCCGACTTCGTGAACCTGGAAGCTGAGCTGGAGCGGATCAGCTGCGCCGACGCCGTCCACGTGGACGTCATGGACAACCACTTTGTCCCGAACCTGACCATCGGCCTGCCGGTCGTGAAGCGGATCCAGGAGGTCAGCGGCCTGCCTCTGGACGCCCACCTGATGATCGCTGACGCTGACCGCTGGGCTCCGGCGTACGCCGAAGCGGGGCTGGCCTCAGTGACGTTCCACGTGGAGGCTGCTGCGGCCCCGATCAGGCTGGCGCGGGAACTGCGTGACCGGGGCGCGAAGGCCGGCATGGCTTTGAAGCCGGCTACTCCGGTGGAGCCGTACCTGGACATGCTGCCAGAGCTGGACATGCTGCTGATCATGACCGTGGAACCCGGTTTTGGCGGGCAGAAGTTCCTCGATGTGACCCTGCCGAAGATCCGCCGCGCTGCCGAGGCCGTCCGCGGCTCCGGCCTGCCGATCGCGATCCAGGTGGACGGCGGGATCGCCCCGGACACCATCGAGCGCGCTGCGGAAGCGGGGGCCACTGTGTTCGTTGCCGGCTCAGCGGTTTACGGCACACCGGATCCGAATGAGGCGATTGCGAAACTGCGGGCCCAGGCCAGCGCGGTAAGCCGCCCCGGCCAGGGGAGCCCCGCCTAGGGAAGTGCCGGCGGCCGAACCCGCTGCACCATGACGCGGCCGGTCTTCTCATAGCCGGGGTCCATGACCTGCGGCCACTGCGCGGTCATCATGAACAACAGGCCGCCGTCGTCACCGCCGGCGGCGCAGGAGAAGCAGCCATCCTCCAGGTCTATGGTCTGGAGGACCTCGCCGCCTTCCTGGACGCGGACACACCGTTCGCCCGGAACTTCAGCGAACCAGATGCCGCCGCTGCCGTCCCAGCTGATGCCGTCCGGGGCGCTGCCCTCCACTGCGGCCCACGTCCCGGCAGGTTCCAGGCTCCCGTCCGGACGGACCGTGAAAGAGCTCAGCCTGCCGGCGTAGGACTCGGCAACCACCAGGGTGTTCCCGTCTGCGGAAATCAGCATGCCGTTGGGGAAAGCCAGGTTTCCGGCGACCTGCCGGACTGAACCGTCCGGCCGGATGAGGGCGATCAGCCCGTTGTTCCGCGGCTCGCCCGCGTAGTCCTGCCCGATTCCGTTGACGTACATGTTGCCGGAGGGGTGGACGGCAATTTCGTTCCAGGGATGCGCCGACAACCCGCGGAGGTCCGCCAGCGGAATCAGCCCCGCGTGGGGGACTTCGAGAAGCACCGAACCGTCCGCCCCGGAAACGACCGCCATCCGCCCGTCCGGCAGCCAGTCAAAGGTGATCGGAAAGGAGGGCACTCCGGTGATCCGCCGCACGTTGCCGACAGCGTCCAGTGCCGAGATGGTGCCGGCGGTCCAGTCCGCAAAGTAGAACTCTCCGCCGTGCCAGCGTGCGGATTCGCCCATCCCCAATCCGGAAACCAGAGTTGTCGCCTGTTCCATCGAGGGAACCTCCCGCGCCTGTAGGGATTCGCTGCCGAACGCGTCCAGTATGCGTCGGTGCTCCCGCGGGCAACAGGGGACACGGCTGGACCGATAAGATGAGTGGCTTGCTTCCATCCCGAGAGGACACCCCCGAATGAGCCTGATCAGGCTGCAGGACGTCAACGTTGGCTTCGACAAGAACCAGATCCTTCGGGAGGTGTTCTTCCGCTTGGAGCCTAAGGACCGGGTGGGGCTCATCGGCAAAAACGGTTCGGGCAAATCCACGCTGCTGAAACTCATCCTGCAGCAGATCGAACCCGATTCCGGCACTGTGAGCGTGGATGAGGGCCTGAAGATCGGGTACTTCTCCCAGTTCTCCGAACTGGCCGGGGAGTCCACGGTGACCGAAGTCCTCGACGGCCTGTTCACCGAGATCAAGGACGTGGAAGCGGAACTGGCCTCGATCGACGCGGCGCTGGGCACCGACCCGGACGGCAAGACCATGGACCGGCTGATCCGCCGCCAGGCTGAGCTCTTTGAAACCATGGACCATCTGGACGGATGGGACTATCCGCGCCGGATCGACGCGGCGCTCACCACCTTGGGATTCAGCGAAGCCCACCGCACCTGCCCGATCGATGCCCTGTCCGGCGGCTGGCGGAACCGTGCCGCCCTGGCCAAGATCCTGCTGCAGGCACCGGATGTGCTGCTGCTGGACGAACCGACCAACTACCTCGACGTCGATGGTGTCCAGTGGCTGGAAGGCTGGTTCCGGGACTTCCGCGGCGCCGCCGTCGTCGTCTCCCACGACCGGGCGTTCCTGGACGCCGTGGTGACCCGGATCATCGAAGTGGAGAACTTCCACCTGCATGAATACCCGGGGAACTTCGCCGAATATGTCATCCAGAAGCAGTTCCGGCTGAAGCAGCTGGCCTCCCAGTTCGTGCACGAATCGGAGCTGCTGGCCTTCGAAGCCGAAGGGATCGCGGACCGCCGCGAGGCTGCCAAGGCCGGCGGCCGGACTCTGGGCTCGAAGCTCGCCCGGATCAAGAAATCCCGTGCGCCGCGTCCGGTGGACCAGATCATCACCGAGATCTACGCCGGCCTGCATGTAAAGGACAACCTGTGCCGCGTGCAGGGCGTGGCCAAGTCCTACGGGGAGAGGACCCTCTTCAGCGAAGTTTCCTTCGAGATCCAGCGCGGTGACCGGCTGGTGGTCCTCGGTGCCAACGGCAGCGGCAAAACCACCCTGCTGCGGGTGCTGACCGGCGAAGAAACGCCCGACGCCGGCAAGGTCGCCTGGGCGAACGGCGCCCGGATGGTCTCCTATAACCAGGTCCTGGCGGAACTGGACGACGCCGACACCGTCACCCACGCGGTCAACGCGATGCCGGACAGCCTGGCGCTGACCGCGACAAAGAAATCCGTGAACCGGTTCCTGGCCATGTTCCAGTTCTCCGAGGCGGACCTGAAGCAGAAGATCGGCAACCTCTCCGGCGGCCAGAAGGCGCGTGTGGCCATGGCCCAGTGCCTGCTTTCGGGGGCCTCCGTCCTGTTGCTTGACGAACCGACCAACCACCTGGATCTTTCCAGCACACAGGTCATGGAGCAGGCGCTGCTGCATTTCCCGGGCGCCGTGGTGGTGGTCAGCCACGACCGGTTCTTCACGGACAAGGTCGCCAACCGGCAGCTGGTCTTCGGCACCGGCGGCGGAGCGCCCGGGGAGATCGACCTGCGTGTGGCCTGAGACACACCGCGTAAAAAGTTGAATCAGTCCAATCCACCTGTGTGAGAATATTGATTAACAAACGTGCTCCGGGGTCGGTGTAATTCCGAACCGGCGGTTATAGTCCGCGACCCGCACGTCCGGCTGGGATCCCTCAGCAGGATGTGCGGTTGAACTGGTGAAATTCCAGTACCGACAGTTAAAGTCTGGATGGGAGAAGCACGTACAGTTTGTTGTTCCGACGCTTCGGCGTACCCGATGGGGTACCTTCAGCGTCGATGCATCGCACTGTCGTACCCCCGGAGCCGCCGCTACGGGATAAGGAACGACATTGGATTTTTTGCGGTGGCTCTTTGACGCGCAGATCGCCGTGGGGAGTTCTTCCCTGCTGGTGCGCGAAGTACTTGGCAACATCTTCGGGCTGCTTAGCGCCCTCGGCGGCATGCGCCGAAAAATCTGGGCCTGGCCGGTAGGAATCGCCGGCAATGCCCTGCTGCTCACCGTTTTCCTCGGTTCGATCTTTGGCGATGCCAGCACCGCGAACCTGCTCGGCCAGGCCGGGCGGCAGGTGATGTTCATCGCCGTCGCCGTGTACGGCTGGCGCCGCTGGCAGGCCAGCAAGAGCTCGGGCGCCGACGCCGTCACTCCGCAGTGGGCCTCCGGCAGGGCACGCATCGGCCTGGTGGCGGGAATGATCCTGGGTACCGCGGCACTCACCCCCGTCTTCGGCATGCTGGGCTCCTACGAACCGGTGTGGGCTGATGCCTGGACGTTCGTCGGATCCCTGCTGGCCACCTACGGCATGGCCAAGGGGTGGGTCGAGTTCTGGCTGATCTGGGTCGCCGTGGATATTGTCGGCGTGCCGCTGCTGTTCAGTGCCGGGTACTACGCCACGGCGTTCATGTACCTGTTCTACGGGGTCTTCACCCTGATCGGGTTCTTCGTCTGGTGGCGCGCCAAGGCCAGTGAGAAGCCGCAGGTGCAGGTCTCCATGCCGGATCCGACGGTGCGGTAGCCATGACTTTCTCCGATGCGGAACGGGTGGCCATGGAGCAGGCGCTCCAGCTGGCCCGCCGGGGAGTACGCGGGGCTAACCCGCTGGTCGGTGCGGTGATCCTGGCTCCATCCGGGGAGGTCCTGGCCACCGGGTTTCACCGCGGAGCAGGAACCGCACACGCCGAAGCTGACGCGCTGGCATCCGCTGCCGCGGCGGGCGCGGACGTGCGCGGCGCGACCATGGTGGTCACCCTGGAACCGTGCAACCACACCGGCCGCACCGGACCCTGTTCACAGGCCATCCTGCGCTCCGGAATTGCACGGGTCGTGTACGCGGCCGCAGATGCCAACGACGCCGCCGCCGGGGGAGCTGCCGCTCTCACTGCCGCCGGGGTGGAGGCCGCGGGCGGACTGCTGGCGGACGAATCCCGGGACCTGAATGCCCGCTGGGCAGCCGCAGTGGCCTCCTGGCGCCCATTCGTCACGGTCAAGACGGCCCAGACGCTGGACGGCCGCACCGCTGCGGCGGACGGAACCAGCCAGTGGATTACCTCGCCCGAGGCACGGGCAGAGGCCCAGGATCTGCGCCGGCGGGCCGACGCGGTGGTGGCCGGCACCGGAACCATTCAAGCCGATGACCCCCGGCTGACCGCCCGGAGTCCGGACGGCAGCGCGGTGGAGAAGCAGCCGCTGCGCGTGGTCATGGGACACACACCGGTTCCCGCCGAGGCCGCCGTCCGGGGAACCGACGGCCGGTTCCTGCAGATCCCAACCCATGATCCCGCCGTCGTACTCGCTGAACTGTATGCCCGCGGCGTGCGGCACGTGATGGTCGAGGGCGGGGGCACCGTGGCCGGAGCCTTCCTGCGTGCCGGACTCGCCGATGAGCTGGTGGCGTACACGGCCCCGGCGCTGCTGGGCGCGGGCACTGCAGCGTTCGCGGGCCTGGGAATCGCGTCCATGTCCCAGATCCAGCGTTGGCGCTGGGACCCGGCCGGCGGCGGCGCCGCCGTGCCTGTGGGGCCTGATCTGCGGCTGCACCTTGAACCTATTCCTTTCGAAGAACCAGAGTAAGGACGTCAGACGTGTTTACCGGCATTGTCGCTGAACAGGGCAGCGTAGTTTCCCTGGAACCCGATGCCACCGGTGCCGGAAAGGTGCTGGTCATCGATGCTCCTCTCACGTCCGCGGAACTGGGGCTGGGCGGATCGATCGCCGTCAACGGGGTCTGCCTGACCGCCACGGCTATCGACGGAGCCCGCATCTCATTGGACGTTATGGGTGAAACCCTGGACCGCACCACCACCGGCGGGCTGGTGCCCGGACGGAGGGTGAACCTTGAACGCTGTGTTCCCGCCGGCGGACGGTTGGACGGACACGTGGTCCAGGGCCATGTGGACGGCGTCGGGACGCTGCGGGAACGCGAGGACCTGGGCAGCTGGGACCGGCTGCGTTTCGGTGTGCCGCCGCAGCTGGCCCGGTACATCGCCGAGAAGGGCTCGATCGCCGTCGACGGCGTCTCGCTCACCGTTACTGCTGTGAGCGCGCCGCAGGGCCCGGCGCCTTGGTTCGAGGTCGGGCTGATTCCCACCACCCTGGCCGAAACCGGCCTCGGCGACCTGCAGCCCGGAAGCCCCGTGAACCTGGAAGTGGATGTACTGGCGAAGTACGCCGAACGGTTGCTGGCGTTTGCCAGGCCTGCGGCGCCTGCGGCTTCTGCCGGCGCCGCCGCTGAAGAAGGGACGGTGCAGCCATGAGCATCCGGCTGGATCCCATCGCCGCCGCCGTCGACGCCATTGCCGTGGGCCGCGCCGTCGTCGTCGTGGATGACGAGGACCGCGAGAACGAGGGAGACATCATCTTCGCCGCCCAGCACGCCACCCCGGAGCTGATGGGGTTCACCGTTCGGTACACCTCCGGCGTCATCTGTGTGCCGCTGCCGGGCAGCTACGCGGACCGGCTGGACCTGCCGCCCATGACCGCGGTGAATCAGGATGCCAAAGGCACCGCCTACACGGTTTCCTGTGACGCTGCCCTGGGCACCAGCACCGGGATCAGCGCCGGTGACCGCGCCCTGACCTCCCGGGTGCTGGCGGATCCCGCCTCCGTGCCGGCGGACCTGCACCGGCCCGGCCACATCTTTCCGCTCCGCGCGCACGACGGCGGGGTCCGCGCCCGCCGTGGACACACCGAAGCCGCGGTCGAACTGGCGCAGCTGGCGGGATGCACACCGGTGGGTGTGATTGCCGAACTGGTGCATGACGACGGGACCATGATGCGACTGCCCGCCCTGCGGGAGTTCGCCGACGAACATGGGCTGGCCCTGGTCTCCATCGATGAACTGGTGGCGTACCTGGCTGCGGTGCCGGCATCCGCCGGAGGCCGGCGGTGAAGGGCGCCGAGAAGGTGGTCCCGGGACCCGAGGTCAAGCTGCCGACGGCGTTCGGTGACTTTACCGCCCAGGTGTGGACCGATACGCGCACCGGTGCGGAACACCTGGCTGTCTCCGCCCCCGGAACTTCCCCCGAAACCGGTACGCCGCTGGTACGGCTGCACTCCGAATGCCTGACGGGAGACGTGTTCGCGTCCTACCGGTGCGACTGCGGTGAACAGCTGGAACAGGCGCTGGGTTTGATCAGCCTGCACGGCGGAACCGTGCTGTACCTGCGCGGACACGAGGGCCGGGGGATCGGGCTGGCGAACAAACTGCGGGCATACGCGCTGCAGGAGGCAGGTGCGGACACTGTTGAGGCCAACGAGCAGCTTGGCCTGCCGGTGGATGCCCGCGACTACCAGGCTGCGGCGGAAATCCTGCTCCAAATGGGCCTGGGCCGCATCCGGCTGCTGAGCAACAACCCGGTTAAACGCGAGCGGCTGGAGGCGTTTGGCGTCACCGTGGAAGCGATGGTGCCCTCCGAAGTGCCGGTACGGGCCGAAAACGAACGGTACCTGCAGACCAAGCGGGACCGGATGAACCACCACCTCAACCTGCTGCGGGCCAATCCCGTGAAGCAGAGTTAACTCTTTCTTCTAGCAAAGGACATCAAACATGAGCGGACACGGCGCCCCCGAAAACGACGTCAGCGGCATCAAAGCCAAGGGCCTGGACATCAAGGTGGCGGTTATTGCCGCCAGCTGGCACACCGAAGTCATGAACGGACTTATCGAAGGGGCACTCCGCGCGGCGTCCGACGCCGGGCTCGGTCCCAAGGTGATCCGGGTCCCGGGCACCTTCGAACTGTCTGTGGCTGCCGCGCGGCTGGCACCGCACTTCGACGCCGTCGTGGCTCTCGGCGTCGTCATCCGCGGCGGAACCCCGCACTTTGATTACGTGTGCTCCTCGGCGACTCAGGGGCTGACCGAGGTCAGTGTCCGGACCGGAACGCCGGTCGGGTTTGGGGTGCTGACGTGCGACACCGAGGAGCAGGCGCTGGACCGTGCCGGGCTGGAGGGGTCTTCGGAGGATAAGGGGTATGAGGCGCTTGCTGCTGCGGTGAATACCGTGGCTGCCCTGCGCGGGGCCGGGGCTTGAGTACTTCCTTGAACCGGAAATCGCTTCAGGCGGACGGATTTACCGGCTTCCGGCCCATCGCGGGCTTGGAAATAAACCGCATCCCGCAGCGGCAGGGCATCTTTGCCGTGCTGCGTCCCGCAGGGTTTGAACCGGTGTTCCTCGACCAGAGCACCGCCGGCACCTTCAAGCGGAAGAACCCCTCCCTGTCCCAGGCGGTCCTGGCGGAGGAATGGGTTCCGGACGCGGACGTCCTCTTCTTTGGGAAGGCCGGTCCCGGCAGCAAGGGCAACCGCGGGCTGCGCCGCCAGATCCAGGAGTTCGTGGACTTCGGGAAGGGCAAGCCGCCGGGGCACTGGGACGGCCGGCTGGTCTGGCAGCTGGCTGGTGCCGGAAAGCTGCTGGTCGCGTGGAAGGAGCTTCCGGCGGAAGAGCTCAATGAGGCCCTCGCGGCGCATCACGAGCAGTTCCGCCAGCTCCATGGCCGGCTGCCGTTCGCGAACCTGGTGCAGGCGCGGGGGTAGTTCTGCGCGTTCGCGGCCCTGCTCGCCAACCTCGCATCTGACGGATAGAAAGGGAAATGTCGGGAATCCTTGACTTTTGGTGTCAAGGATTCCTAACATTGCGGCATGGTTCCTCGAAAGGCTGACTTTGCAAGCCCGGTGCGTGAGCGCCGGAAGCAGAAGCGCATGACCCAGGCTGAGCTGTCCGAGCTGGTGGGGGTAAGCCGGCAGACGATTATCGCCGTCGAGCAGGGCGACTATGCCCCGTCTGTATATCTTGCCCTGAAAATTGCGCGCGCCTTGGACGGGACTGTTGAGGAACTCTTCATCGACGAGTCGGGAGACAGGAAATGACACGCAGGCCGAGCCGGCTTGACCGAGCCGCAGGGAGAGTTATGGACTTGGACAGCCCCGCCTACGGTGACGAACGGGAGCGGTCCGTTTTCATGGAGTCCAATGCCTTTGGCTTGACGGTGGGACTCTATGCGGGCCTCCTGGGGGCCGTTATCTCCGCAGTTTTTGGGTTGTTCCTCCTACCTGCGGCGCTGTTGGTGCTGACGGGGATGCTTCCGTCTCTCGCCGCGCTTTGGTATGCGCGGCGGCGCGGTGTCAATCCGGCGAAGCTCGCAGAAAGTGCCGGTGCCAGGTCCACCATGGTGGGCATGGTCGTCTTCGGCATCGGTATGGTGCTTACTTTCGCGGCAATGTCCTACGCCGTGTTCGCGGGGCATCCGCTGATCAGCCCGCTGCAGTTTGACGTCACCCCCGGTGAAGGGTTCGTTGGCGGGATGGCGCAGGGGGCCGTGGTCGGCGGCATGATCGGCGGAGCCGCTGCCATCATGGGCGGGGTATCCGGCTACCGGCGGGCTAACCGGGGGCG